>CBDUQH010000099.1:0-4995 GCA_965369335.1 uncultured bacterium | reverse complement strand
TGGTTTTGTGTTCGGTAACCTTCCACAGATCAGAGAGAGCAATTAGATGGATAGATAAGTTTAAGCATCAGCTTTGGGTGTTTGGGAATGTTGGAGCAAAGAAGAAGAAGTTGAAAATTAAATAAAATGATATTTTTAGTCTATAAATTTAAGGATGGCTTTGGTGGCCTGTCCAGGCTGTTCAAAAGCGGGGTTATGTCCACATTTATTGATAACATGGATGGATAGTTTGTCGTTTTTTAATGTGGATAAGATTTTTTTGGCTAGATCTGGGGTTACATATTTATCAGCTTCACCATAGATAAGTAGAGTGTTTTTGTTTGTGGTTTTTAAGTATTCCTCTAGTTTAAATTTGCTGGCTGATAGCCCAAGTTGAACATAAGATTTGCCAGTCATTTTTCTTCTACCAGGAAGGCTATACCTATCGATTCTTTTTTTGTCGAATTTATAAGCATTCAAAAACTTTTCAACAAGATAAGCGGTATATTTTGACTTGATAGTTTTTCCAACCACTTCCATAGTAGGGTTACTTTTTTCTGAAAGTGTGAGGATTTTTTTGAAGATTAATGAGGCTTTTTGAAGACTTAAGTGGTTAAAGACGGCCCCTAGGAGGATTAAGTTGTCACTTGTTTTTGGGTGTTTTTTCAGTAGGTACGAAGAGACAAGGGTACCCAATGATGCCCCGATAATTGCTTTGGGTTTGATGTTTTGATCTTGGATAAATTGGTGGATGTAATTGATACTTGAATCAAGAGTGTATTCTTCAAGCCTGTCTGAATCGCCGTATCCAGGAAGGTCTATCATGTAGAGTTTGTAATGTGGAGAGAGCTTTTTGGCAACTAAAGTCCAACCTCTCCAGTCATTGCTCCACCCGTGAATCAAGATAAGGGCATCGCCTTTGCCTGTTTCGGCAACATTGAGATGAATATCTAACACTTTATAACGATGTGTAGTTATTTTGTTGGACATATTTTTGGGTGGGGCAGTTTAGGTAACTGAGGCGGAGATTTTGCTTTTGGGGTTGAATAAATAAACTAGAGCAACGCCGCTTACAAGAAAGCCAATGGAGGCAGTGATGTCTTCTATTTGTTTAGTTTGTCGTCTTTTTTCGACTCTTTCAAGACACTCTTGTTTGATTTGTTCGAATTCTTGAGGATCTTCTTGTTCCCCAGGTTCGAGTGCTGGTTTGGCTAGAGTGTATCGGTCGCAAGTCTCTTCGTAGGCCTGGAGAGGGTAATCATCGAGGATTAGAGAATAGGCGGTGAATTGAAGGCCACGGATAAAACCAAAAACGGCCAAGATAACTCCTACTGCGAATAGGAAGTTGAGAAAGATCGAGGCAATGGTTTTGGATTTGATGGCCATGACTAAATATTGAGGTTTATTTTTTGTTGAGGAGTTTGTAGATGACTAAGAGGACGAGGGCAACAGGGACGAGGATGATTGAGTAGACGCCTAGCCAGATGATGGAGTTGACTCCTGATCTGAAAGTTTGGACGAGTGATCGGACGGCTTGTTTGAAAACTACTTGAGGTCTCCAAACTTCGTCGGGAGTGTATGGCAGGGCGAGTTCGTCAGTTGATAAGTAGATAGTGATTTTGGTTAGATCGGCAGATTTTTGGAGGTATTGTTGGCGACCAACTAGATTGTCTATTTGAGATTGAAGGTTAACAAGTTCTCTTTGAACTTGGAGTAAATCTGAAACTTCGTTAGCTTGGTCTAAAATCGTTTCGAATTTGGTTTTTGTTTTGTAGAGGACTTCTAGTCTGGATTCGATGTCTGCATATTGGTCGGTAACGTCGCGGCCGTTGACGTTTTCGGAAACAACTCTAACTCCTAGATTTTTGATGGCTTCAAGGGCTTGGAGTCTTTGGTCAGATTTGACTCTGATAGTGATGCTGCCACTAGCAGCACCTTCGGGCTGGTGTTGGTTTGAGTTGACTAAAAAACCGCCGTTTTGGGTAGCGATTTGTTCAATGGAAGAGATGGATGAGTTGACTTCGTCGACAACCATGGAGAGGTTGGTGTCTTGAATAACTAGTCTTTCATCTGAATCTGTTGGAGGGACTTCGGGTTGATAGGGAGGATCAATGATAACGTCTTCAGCCATGTAAGCTTGTCGGCTAACGGCAGTGTCCATAGCTATACCCATGGATGGTGCCGATTCTGCAAATCCACCGGCATTTTTGGAAACAGAGCTAAGAGCTAAGGGAAAAGGACGAGGATATCTGTCTTTATAGTAGAACCAAACTACTAAAAGGATGAGGAGAAGGACTAATTTGTTTTTTTTGATCCATGAGACTAGGTTTGCCATAATGGATTGAGTATATAGCATTTTGAATATGGAATACAGTGTGCTTTTGGTTTAAAAAACCTGGTGTATAATCTGTGGCATTGGCAACTATTTTTTAGGAGGTAGTGTGGAGAGCACAACAGATTTGGTAACAAATATTTTGGCAATATTGACTGTTGCTGCAAACGGGTTGAGTATCTTTTTGGTGCTTTATTTGGTGGAAAAAGAAGTATTGAAGATGAAGGTTAACAAGACTTTGACAAGAGGTTTTGAACTGCTAAGAGATAATGGATTAAAGATTAGTTTTTTGGTTGCTTTGATTGCAATGAGTGGAAGTTTGTTTTATTCAGATGTGGCTGGATATAATCCTTGTAAGATGTGTTGGTTCCAAAGAATTTTTATGTATCCACTGGTGCCAATATTTGGGCTAGCAATTGGCAAGAAGGATAAAAATATTCACGAGTATGGGGTGGTGATGAGTGTGATTGGTGGTGCGATTGCGGCTTATCATTATTTGTTACAAAGAGGTTTGGTGAGAGAGTTGTCTTGTTCGGTGGTGGGATATTCGGCATCTTGTTCAGATAATTTTGGGATGACTTTTGGCTACATTACTATTCCTATGATGGCTTTTTCGGCTTTCTTGCTGATTGCTCTGCTTATGTTTGTTGCTTTGATGCCTAAGAAGTCTTAACGTGTGGAGTGATCAAGTGAGCCGCTCCAACAGTGCTGCTGTTTTCGATTTTGATAAAAGATATTTGATCAGAGATTTCAAGTAGGTTTAAGTATTTGTCTATTCGTTGTTTGTAGCCCAAACCCTTCCAAAAGAGGCTACCTTCAGTGATGCAGTTTAGGCGGTGTTGTTGCCTAAAAAGATAGATGCCTTTGAGTATAGATGCAAGGAGTGAGGCAGAGGTGTCTAGAATCTGATTGGCTATTTCAGAGCTTGAGTTGTTTTGGGTGCAGAGCTGGTGAAGGTCTTTGGTAGATTCGATTTGTAAACCAAGTTTTTGTTGCTTTGAGATTAAGTTGAAGTGCTGGTGTAAATATCCGCCAGCTATTTGTTTTTCAAGTAACTGGCTGAGGGGATTGTCTGAGTTTTGATCGAGATCTTTGAGTGTTTGAGTTTGAGGAAAATCTTTGAAGTTGCCAAATTCAAGATTAACTACAGTCTGGGAGTTGCTAAAGATAGCAGCGTTGGAACCTGTGCCTAAAACTAAAGCTATAAGTGTTTCGGATGAATAATTTTGCAGCCCTGCCATAGCTAGGCAGACTGTATCGTTGGCTGTAGAAACTTTTATGTCTTTGTGGTGAAGCGAGTTTAAGTGGTGTTGGATGGTTTGGGAAATGTTTTGACCTTCTAACCCGGAAAGAGTGTGTTCCTTGGTGCCTTTGATAAGTTGACCATCTAGAAGATCGTTTTGAGTGAATGGTTTCAGAGGGAAAGCAAAGTTGAGGGCGATTAAGTTTGCATCTGGGTGATAATGTCTGGAAATGAGGTCAAGTAAAGATTGTTTATTGGTAAGTGGCTGGATAGTTTCCTCAGAGAGTGGGATCAGTTTAAGTTGGCTATTAGTTAAGGTTGCTAGAGATGAAGTTAAGTTGGTACCTCCAATGACGATGATTTGGAAAGGTTGGTTTTGGTCGACTAAGTTGTTTTTAGGGATTTGGTGTTTGGCGAAAGCGAGAGAGGTGGGGTTGTTTTGTTCAGCTTGCTGGAGTTGGTGGAGGAAGTTGTGACTGATTTGGTTTAGTGTTGATTGGTCGTAGTGAGAGAAGTTTTTAGAGTTCATTGATTTGATTTGATAGATGAGATTATTTTTAAGCCTGTTGGGGTATCGAGATTGTTTGAAGCTAGTATAAACATATGTTCAGAGTTAGTGGTAGTAACTAGATGTTGGGTTTTGGTTTCTGATGGCAAAAAAATGTGATTGATTGTTAGAGTGTCGTGTTGGGTTTGCTGGCAGTAAGTAAAATCTTGGTTTTGACAAGATAAAGTTGTGGCTAGATTGGGACTGTTTGATAGGTTGATAACGAGAACGTCGAGGTATTGGTTATTTGGTCCAAGTAGATTCCATTTGTGGCTGACATCCCCTATTTGATTAAAGAAGTTTTGATCAATTAGTTGGTTAGAAAAGATTTGCCAATCTGGTGGATGTTGGAAGGAGAAAAGATTGTCTGGGGTGGTGAAATCTTGCCAGGGAACTTGTGTTTGTTCCTGGGTTGGTTGTGTTGAATTGAGAGGTTGTTGATAGCGGTTAAAGGTGATAAGGGTATTGGCTGTTTTGAAGATGATCAGAACAATGATGAAGATGATGGCAATTGAGATTAAGGCGGGTTGGTATTTTTTTGAGATCATGTCGAGCCATTATAACAATTGAACTGAGGGTAATTGGAAACAAATTGAAATAAATTGCTAGCTTTGGGTTTGGATAAGATAAAATGCCTTTATGAAAGTACTACTAAAAAATAAACGTGTTGGGATGACACCGCTTGAATTGGTGAAAAAAGTGAGGGCGGATGAAAAGATTGATGAGGAAGTAAAAATTTCTTATGCAGGAAGGTTGGATCCGATGGCTAGAGGGTTAATGTTGCTGTTGGTTGGAGATGAGAATAAAAATAGAGATAAGTATTTGGGATTGGATAAGGTGTATAGATTTGATGTGGTGTTTGGGTTAAAGAGTGATAGTCATGATGTTTTGGGG
>CBDUQH010000098.1:0-5176 GCA_965369335.1 uncultured bacterium | reverse complement strand
GCTTTTTTATGTGAGATATCTAATGGCTAATGGTGATGGGTTTATTACTGTGGCGACAACTAGGCCTGAACCGATTTATGTGGACACTCATTTGGCGGTGCATCCTGCTGACAAAAACAACAAAATTTTGATTGGGAAAAAGGTGCTGAATCCTTTGACAAATAAAGAGATGGAGATAATTGGAGATGAGTTTGTGGATCCAGAGTTTGGCACAGGAATAGTGAAACTGACACCTGCACATGATAAAAATGATTTCGAAGTAGCTCAAAAATATAATTTGCCGTTAATTTCAGCAATAGATACTAATGGAAGGATGGTGGGGGGAGATTTTGGTGGATTAAAGGTAGATATTGCCAGAGAGAAAGTGGCTGAAGAGTTGGAAAAACGGGGTTTGTTGGAGAAAGTGGATAGTAGTTATACCAATATAGTGAGTAGTTGTTATCGTTGTGGGCGAGTTTTAGAAATTTTGCCAATGCCACAGTTTTTTGTAAAAGTGGAGCCTTTGACGGAGAAAGTTTTAACAGTTTTGGATAAAAGTGAAGTTAAAGTTTATGGAAATGGTCACGATAAGATTTTGAGACATTGGCTAAGTAATTTGAAAGATTGGAATATTAGTAGGCAGATTGTGTGGGGAATTAGGATGCCAATTTGGTATGAGATTGAGAACAAAGAAATTGAGGTTGTGTTTATAAATAAAGATGGTGAGAAGATAAGTGGAAAGATTGGCGAGTTGTTAATGGATTATGATTTGAGTGAGATTAGTAGCGGGCTACAAAGTTTATCGGCTCCAATTGAGTGTGAGTATGTGGTGTCCCCCACTTCTCCAGGTGAAAATTATATTCAAGAAACAGATACTTTTGATACCTGGTTTAGTAGTTCTCAGTGGCCGTATACGACGCTGATGACACAAAAAGATAAAAGTGATTTTGAGAGGTTTTATCCGACGAGTGTGATGGAAACAGGATATGATATTTTGCCATTTTGGGTAATGAGAATGTTGATGATGGGGATTTACAAAACTGGCAAAGTGCCGTTTGAAAATGTGTATTTGCATGGTTTGATTCGAGATGAAAAAGGGCAGAAGATGAGTAAATCTAAAGGCAATGTGATTAATCCGTTGTCTGTGATACCTGATTATGGGGCAGATGCTTTGAGGATGGCGTTGGTGATTCGATCAAGTGCTGGAGTTGATAAAAACGTCGGTCAAAGTGACTTTAAAGCAATGAGGAATTTGACTAACAAGATTTGGAATGCGGCTAGATTTATTGTGATGAATTTGGAAAGTGCTGAAAAAAATGATCTGAAACCAAAATCTGGTGATGAAGATTTTGAAAAAAAATTGGAACAAATAGTGGCTGATGTAACCAGACAGTTAGATGGGTTTATGATCGGTTTGGCAGCTGAGACTAGTTATAATGAGTTTTGGCATTGGTTGTGTGATAAAGGAATTGAAGAGGCTAAAGAAGGTAAGGTTAGTTACAAAGTCTTGGTTGAAGGTTTGATTACGATGTTGAAGTTGATGCATCCATTTGTGCCATTTGTGACTGAAGCGGTTTATGGAGAGATGAGGAAAAATGAACAAGTGATGGAGTTGTGTGGAGAAGAGTTGCAGGGTGAGATGCTTATTTTGGAGAAGTGGCCAGATATGTAAGGCATGTGGTTGTCATCCTGAGTGAAATCAAGTCAGACATGGTGAAACGAAAGATCTAGAACGTGTGCGAGCGTAGTTCTAGATTCAGAATGACAGATTTTGATATTCAGTGATTTTTATTATCTGTTATTATTGTTGTATGGGAAAAAGGAAGTCAGAAGTTTTAAGTAAAAATAAAGTAAAGGAGAAAAAAATTTTTAGACTCCCCTACTCTGTTTTTTTGGGGCTTTTGTTGTTGTCATTTGTTACAGCTGAAGCATGGGTGAGAAATGTCGGGGGTGATGATTGGCGGTCAAATTTATTGGGACTCCCCTACTCTAGGAGTGAAAGTGATGTGCAAGTATTGGGTGATGTGGATACATTGGAAGAAGCAACTGCGGAGATAGAGTATTGGGAGGAAGTTTTGATACTACAACCTACTTATGTACCTGGAATATTAAAATTGGCGGTTTATTATGATGAGTTGGGTGAAAGTGAAAAGGCAAAAGTGTATTGGGAGAGGGCGTATGATTTGGATGCTAATGGAGATGATGTGGAGAGAGTCAGAGAGTATTTGGGGATTTGATTACTTGGTAACTTTGTACTTGGAATGATGTTTGAGCCAAGTGGCGATTTGGTTAACTTCTAAATGGTTGGTGACTACTGCCAAGACAAAATCAAAAGTTTGTTGAGTTGGAAAATTTGTTTGATGGCCGTTTAGTTCGAGCATGACTCCAGCAGCTGAAATTGCGGTGCGTTTGTTGCCATCGACAAATGGGTGGTTGAAAATAAGTGAGTGCATGAGAGCAGCCGCTTGGTGAAATATGTCTGGATATAAAAATTGACCAGAAAAGCTGGACTGGGGACGGGCTGTGGCAGAGGCTAGTAACTCGTAACTTCTGATGCCAGGCTCACCATGAGTTAGGCTTAAGATTCGGTTGTGTAAAACGACAATTTCTTCTGGTGACAAAAACCTTGTTTTAGGCATCGGCTAGTTTTTTGAGAAGCGGTAAGTTTTTATGAGTAAATTTATCAACCATGTCAACAAATTCTCCAGGAACGTATTTAGCGGCTGCTTTTTCGGAGGCAAAAAGAGATATGACCGGTTGATCTTTTTGTGAATTGATTACTAAAGTGTCACCTGCTTTTAAGTTGTGTTTGGTTAAAAATGATTTAGGGATGGTGACGGCGAGAGAGTTGCCAACTTTGATGATTTTTTGTTGCATGGCTGCCTTTTTGAGTAATTGAAATGGTTATTGTTTATGTTATAACGTGTTATAACAAAAGGCAAGTGGTTTTGAGATTAAGTGAGTTGGAAGGGAGTTTTCCAATTTGGATACTCCCTTCCGTTTTAAAAAATTATGAAACTAACTTTCTTCAGGTTTAGGGGGGTTCTTGCGAAGATCAATAATGTAAGCACGTGCTTTTGAGTCTTGGACGAATAACCCAATTTCTTTGGCTTCTTGGGAAAGCAGGTCGAGGTTAATCCAACCAAATGGACTGGCTAGCCCTTTGAGGAAGACGCGAAGTGTTGATTCGTCATCTTGGATTTCCTCTGACTTTTTGACACCGATGGGAATAATGTGTGTTCTTCCGTTGGCGTCAATGACGTTTACTTTCCAGCCGCCAAAGCGGTACTGGTTAATGTACCCCCTGACCGGACCAGCGACCAAAATGGCTAAGGAGGCACCTAAAAATTGCCCCCAAACATTGTTTGCCACTTCGTAAACCAGAAATTCTAAAAGTTTCATAATAGGCCCCTTTCGAGGAGTCTGCCCTGCTTGTGAGTGTTGGCTGGTTACAGGGATGTGCCAACCAAACCCCTAACGGGAAATTCATGAGTATGTAAAGTGCAATACTTTCAACTCTGATCACAAGCGTTTTGCGAGCAGGGGTAAGAGTATGCTGAAAATGAAAACTTTTGCTACCCTTTGGAAAAAGAGGGGCAAAAGTATTCGCCCAACTGAGAGTAATAGATAGAGATCTATTGTCAGTTGGGCTTTGGTTACTAATCTGTTAGCTCGTCATTGCAGGAAAATATTCCTGAATTAATTCTGGGGCGAACTGAAATTCTACTTGTCCATCTTCCGACAAGTAAGTTCCCTTGGTGACATCCACCTCGTAAGATTTGAGGTGTCCGTAGCCATACCAGTTTCGGATAGTACCTAAAATGGCTTTCTGCCAGTTTAAGTCGGCTGGTAGTTTGGGGAGTTCGTCGTCGCAAACTTGGTGGAAGCGAAGGTTGTTTCTTTGGTAGAGAGGATGGTCAAGAGGATATCCTTTTTCTTCCAAAATGTACTCAGCCCATTTCCATTTACTCAACTGATCCTTGGTAGTGATCGATTTGGGATATGGAAAACGGCAATGTTTGACCATGGAATGAGTTTCGTCATGAAGTTGAAAAGTGGTCATGTCTGCGTGGATTATTAGTTTGACCTTGGGCATGTCATCGATGCCAGTTACAGTGACCAGTGTTTCTGGGGAACAACGATGCAGTTTACCGTGCAAGTCGTAAACCCAAGCGCGTTTGGAAGGGGGTAACTTAACGGCACATGATTTGATTTCGAAAAGCGTACCTTTAATTTCCACAAAGTAACGCTTGTTGCGATCAAACAGTCCTGCTTGGCTTAACTCTTGGATGTTCATGAGTCTTTCTCTCACTTTCTTTGAGGTTTCTAAGTCCAGCTCTTCAATTTTGCTGAACTTAATTCGGATTTTGTTTTTGCTACCAAGATGCGGGCGGATGATTATGACCGCGTGGGCATCTTCGAACCGAGTTTCGTCGGCGTCCAACTCAATTTGCACTTTGTTTAAGTGCAGGCGCAAGAGTTGGGTGGTGGTAGCGTTGAAGCTTTGGTAAGCTTTTTCCAACAAGGGTTCATTTTCTGATCCCTGGGGAGAAACTGGTCTTAAAGCTTCGATGGCTTTGGCTATAGAGTTAGCCGCAGACCAAATTGCGCCGAAATCACTTTTTTCAGACATGTTGACCTCCTAGTGGATAATCGTCTGAAATTTTTCTTGTCGTTGTGATGCAAAACACCACAAGAGCCATCCATAATGGCGGGATATTTCGTGGGAGACGAAACAATCCGCCACTATGGAGGTGAAGGTGAGAGTGTCTAACAGATTAGTTTTTAAGGTTCTGGTTTGGGCAAACGGCAATCGTGGTGATTGGGTTTGTTATCAAACCTGACTTGGAAACAAAAAATGTTTGCAAGTTGCAGGTGGTAAGTAATTTGAAGTGAAGTCTGTTATTTAAAAAACCACATGCTTGGTTTCTAGTCCCCTACCCTATTGGATAAGTTAGAATCAAAGTATGTGGCTTTTGGAAGTTGTTGGATTGTTAAACAATACTTGCGTATTATAGGATATAATTATAGGTTTGTCAATAAAAAGAAACGTTTTAAGAAGAAGTTTTTCTCGATTTTATTTTTATAAAAAGCTTAAAATGTTTGTGATTGATGACGTCAATAAATAGAGGAATTTAGTGTTTTTTATGAGGAAGATATGTTAGTATGGATTGACAGCTGTGTTTTTGGTAACAAT
>CBDUQH010000097.1:0-5213 GCA_965369335.1 uncultured bacterium | reverse complement strand
ATATATGGCAAACTCAACCACACCCACACACTTATCACTGCCAACCAACCTCTAACTCCATTCTCCTTTAACCAAAGATACATACCCACCCCACCCATCATAAAATTACTCACTAGCAACATCTCCACCCCATACCAGGGATACCCAAACACGGCTTCACTCAACCATTGAAAAACATATGCTCCAACATACAACACACTCGACTGCCCTTGCCCCAACTGCTCATTACCTCCAAATTGATAAAAATTAACTTGCGCTAACTCACCATAATTTTTCAACACTTGCCAATTAAAATAAAAATTGGTCAAAAACAAATTAGAATTATCATCCATTCGAAAAAACCCCGGCTCCACCCAACTCAACCAACTACAAAAACAAACCACACCCGCACACAATATACTTATCCAGCCCAAATTCTTCTTCATTCCCCTATATTAAACCAAAAAACATCATTACTTTGTTTCAACTATATTTCTACCTTTTCCAAAATCTCACCAGGACACTCCATCGACACTTCTAAGCTTTTCACCCTCTTACTACTCACACAACTCCCCCACACTCCCATAAAAAACCATTACCTTTTTATCCCAAATACAACTCCCACTCTTCACATTTGGACTACTAAACCTACCAACTACTCCCAATAACCTACTTACAAAGTCACTCTCACCCACCTCTCCCACCACTTGATAATCTTCTATCCCCAACTTCTCAGCCATCAACCTATAAGCCTCTTCTCTACTACCCACTCTATCTATCAAACCCAAATTCAAAGCTTGTTCCTCCCCATAAGCATAAGCCCCCACTTCATTTCTTACACTTACATTCTCAATCCCTCTTCTAACCGACACATAATCCACAAACCTTTCATAAATCAAATCACTCGATTCTTGTGCAATACTCAATTCTTTATTTGTTGGCTGACGGAATGGATTTCCAAAATCTTTTCCCTCCCCTGATGTAATCGTCACTACATCGATTCCCCCTTCAGTCGTCACTGAACCACCCAACAATCCTCCTCCCAACTCAGTCACTCCATTGTAAACAGGAAACTGCCCTCCAATTACCCCCACACTCCCAACTAAACTCCCATAATCCACCACCACTTCATCAGCTGCTATTATCGACCAATATGCTCCACTCGCCACCAAACCACTTCCAAACCCCAAGACGGGTTTACCCGTTTTTTGCTTAAAATACTCCACCCCATCAGCAATCGCCTTACTCCCCGTAACCGTTCCACCTGGAGAATTCACTTCAAGAACCACACCCAACACACTCTCATCTTTACTCGCCTCCATCAACATTTCTTTTACTTCATAACCATAAGTCCCCAAATCACCAAACAAACCTTCAAATGAATCTTCCAAATCTCCCCTAGTGTTCCAAATCACTCCAGAAATATCCACCTTCAATATCTTGTTATTACTCGACTCATCTCCTCGAACATACTCATACTCACTCGCACTCTCATAACTTTCTTGAGCCAGCAAACTCCCAATTCCCATCACCAACCCAAACCCAAACAGAACCGGCCAGGCAAGCGTTAGCAACACCAAAACTATTCCAAATACCAAACTTTTCCTCATTCATCTATACTATCACAACACGTCCTCTTCAAAAGTATTCTATTTTCACTCCCTAACTCAACCATATCTCATGCCAAAATCCCACCTTCTCAAAAAAAACACCTTAATCAACAACTTCCTTATTCCCTTCACATTAGCTCTCACTGGTGCAGCCGTCCTTATTATTGAAATTACCGCCAATCGAATAGTCTCCCCCTACTTTGGCAACACCATCTTCACTTTCTCTGCCATCATTTCCACAGTTCTTGCAGCTCTTAGTTTTGGTTACTACTTTGGCGGACAACTTTCAGACAAACACCCCAAACTCTCTCTTTTCTACTCCATCATTTTATTTTCAGGCTTCCTCACTTTTCTCATCCTACCCCTCAAATACTATCTCCTCCCCTACTTAGGCAAGACACTTGATCCTTTCCAAGGCCCACTCATCACTTCTTTATTTCTTTTCTTTCCCGCCTCTTTCGTCTTAGGTACCCTCTCCCCTTTTGGCATCAAACTCCAACACCAGTTAACCCCCAAAACAGGTCTCGGCACCATATCAGGTAGAATCTTTTTTTTCTCCACCATGGGCAGCATCTTTGGTAGCCTGGCCACAGGATTTTACCTAATTCCCACTTTCACTATCGACCAAATCATCTCTGCCACAGCCGTCGCAATCAGCGTCCTTGGATTTATTCCGCTCATATTTATAAAAAAAAACTCTAAAATCACTTTCTCACTTTTTCCCCTCGTCGCTTTAATCATCGCCACTCAACCTCCAACCAAACATCCCAGCATCATCTACACCAAAGAAGGCCTCTATCAAAACATCACCATCCAACAACTAGAATATAACCACCGCCCAACTTTATTTTTTCGTCAAGACTCCAATTTTTCCAGCGCCATGTACCTAGACAACCCCTCCGATCACGTTTTTGACTACAGCCCTTACTACCAACTCCACTTAATCACCAACCCCAACCCCAAAAGCTCACTCATCGTTGGCGCCGGATCCTACACTCTTCCCAAAGCCCTCCTCGAAACCACCTCATCCCACATCGACGTCGTCGACATCGATCCTCTTCTCTACCAACTTTCCCAGCAATACTTCCAACTCCCCTCCTCTCCTCGCCTTTCCAACCACGTCGCCGATGGTCGCCGCTTCCTCACCAACACCACAACCAACTACGACCTCATCTTTCTAGACGCCTACTCTAACTATCTTTCAATTCCCTCCCACCTATCCACTCTCGAATTCTTTCAACTCACCAAAAGCAAACTCTCACCCAACGGACTTGTCATCGCCAACGTCATAGGTACCCTCGAGTCATCAAAAAGATCCTTTCTCCTCTCTGAAATTAAAACTTTCTCTCAAGTCTTTCCCTATCACCTCATCATCGCCACCGAAGATTTAAACCCACAAACTCTTCAAAACTTCATCTTCGTCGGCTTCCAATCTCCCCAGGACATCGACCAAACCATCCAGATCTATCCCGACCTAAAAATCTTCTCAACTCTAAACGACCTTACCGTCAGCACTTCCAACTTCGACTTCACAAATCACACTCTCCTCACCGACAACTACGCCCCTGTTGACTATCTCTCTTCATCACTAGTCTTCAAATCAAAATAGTTTTAAGTCAACACTCACTATATAATTCACACCATGAAAACCAAAAACATCACTCTAGAAAAAGTCGATCAGTCAGCTAAAGAGGAGATACTTGCAATCGAAAAGGACATCTTATCAAGGCTCACTTCAAGCAATCTTATTACCATTCCTGAAATAATCGATTACTACTTTAACCGTGGTGAAACCTTTTTAATAAAGCTTGAAAAAAATATTGTTGGTGTGGTTGCGGTCGATAAAAAAGCAGATGAAATCGAACTAAGTTCAATTTTGATTAAAAAAAAGTACCAAGGGCAAGGCGTCGGCACAAAGGTGCTGGAAAATATCTTTACAAAATTTGACACCAATAAAAAATGGACAGTCATCACCCACCCAGAAAACCACCACTCAATCCGCCTCTACTGGAAATTTGGCTTCGAGTTTAGCCACTGGTTGGGAGACTATTTCGGCACTGGTGAACCCAGAATCAAAATGACCAGAAAACCAAAATAGATACTCACACAAGCTATCTATACTTATCTTTTGCGGACAGTGTCTCGCCGAAGACCAATCGTAGGCGGACTTTGTCTCGCTGAAACCTCGCCCATCAATAGAAAAGCAAATCCCTTAGTAGGGATTCCTATAAAGTCTAGCCCGCCTTCGTTAAAACTACGGCGAGGTGAAAGCGGAGACGGTGGGATTCGAACCCACGTAACCCAGAGGGTCCATGCTTTCCAAGCAAGTGCGATTGACCACTACGCGACGTCTCCAAAGACAGAGCTTATTATATCTTGTAAAGTCAAAAATTGCTCCTTGCTATGATATCTCACCTTAGCAATACCAAACTTGCTGGGTCT
Source organism: uncultured bacterium (assembly GCA_965369335.1). Lineage (GTDB taxonomy): Bacteria > Patescibacteriota > Microgenomatia > UBA1400 > CAYNFZ01 > CBDUQH01. Next base: position 1,182 of record CBDUQH010000097.1, on the reverse strand, counting down.
GTACCTCCCACTGCTCTGCTTAAGTCTGATAGGCTCAGTAAAATTGTCCTCTGAAACCATCGACTGTCTTGACCAAAAATCAATCCCTTCCTTCTCAACATGAGCAGGGGACACAAACAACTGGACTCTTATTCTTGTTTCATCAATATCTAAGATTCGCCTCATAAACAACACAAACGCTTTCACCAATCTCACGTCAGTATTTGTAAACTCAATGTCATAATGCTTCCAACCTCTGTTATCAACCCGCATCTTAGTCCCTTCACACAAATACAAACTAGCTCCAATCAACATCAACTCTTTTTCCAAATATTCCATCCCCAAATTCTAACAAAAATAGAACAAACACTTCAACCCAACTAGTTCACTTTGACCTTTTCCATAGCCAGTCTAAGTGCCATCCTCTCCCCCTCAAACGCCAACTTCTCCATTGCCTCTTCATAATCAAACCATCCCGCATCTTCCATCTCCCAGTCATGATCCTTTGGGTCTCCACTCACATACTCCATCAAATAAAAATTCACGGTTTTAAACACTCTAATTTTTTCAGCCTTTGACTCCTCAAACTCAGGATCCTCTTGATAAATCTTCACTCGTCTCACAGGTTTGGCCTTTGAACTTTTGTGCCTTTGAGCTTTTGTGCCTTTTAATTCCGCCACAAACCAATACTCTTCTTTATGAACAGGCTTATCTCCAACCACTCTCCCCACAACACCCATCTCTTCTTCAGTCTCTCTCACTGCAGTCTCTTCAGCAGATTCACCCTTTTCAATCATTCCTTTTGGCAATACCCACTTATGATATCCACTATGCTTTCCAATCAACCACACAACCTCATCAAGGCTTTTATGCTTTTCAGCGTCTAAGCCTTTAAGCTTCTTATAAACACACCCCCCTGCGCTAAACTCTCGCTTTACAGGCAACTTTTTCTTCTCTTCACTCATAAGTATCTCCTAACTAAGCAACTTCACCAATTCGTCGATCTCTGGCACCACTTTATCAATCAACCCATTCCTGCAAGGATCACCAGTCTCTCTCTCCAAAGCAAACACAGGCTTCCCCAAAGCCGTCGCGTACGCCATCTCCATCGACACACTTACTCCCACATAACTATCCTTGTTATAAACAAAACACACATCTGCCTTTCTAATCCAACTAAAATGCTCCATCGTCAAACCTTTA
>CBDUQH010000096.1:0-5227 GCA_965369335.1 uncultured bacterium | reverse complement strand
AGTATGAGGAGTATTCTGAGAGACAGGGGGATGCCTAGGAATTGTAGTAGTACTCTGGTGTCGTGATAGCCAAGTTTGGTGAAAACGCATTAAGCAAAGCGTAGAGAATCGAGAGAAAATTGAAACGCAGGCATAAAAAAAAGCAAGATTAGTATGAGGTTAGGGTTTTTGGTGATGAAGGTAGGTATTTTCATGGTTGGAGGAATTTTAAATGATAAGGGGGAGATAAATAAATAGTGTATGTTTGGTAGTAATGGTTGTGGAAAGTTGGGGTGTAGATGTTTAGAATGAATGGTATGGTAACTACTAGAGAAACGTCGGGTCAAATTCAACCTGGGTGGAACCCTGAAAGAGATTTGCCAATTTTTGCCACTTATGAAGAAGCTAGAGCGGCAAGTCTGGATTTTATGGATAGTCTGGCAAAGGAGTTTAATGGAGGTAAAAGTTTTAGACCTTACAAACCGATTTTTGACGACGATTCAAATAGAATTGGACAATGGTATATTAATGATGCTGGAACAATCAAAATTTCTACTAGGGATGGGGCCGGAACGCATTTGACAGATAGAGAGTTGACTTCAGGAATTACTAATTCAGTGGATATTAGGGTCTCTTCGAGTGGTATTAAGATTCCTGCAGAGATTGAGGGAAGTCATCATTTTGCCACTAGTCAGGAATTTAAAAAATCAACGAGAGCAGTTAACGAAATATTAGCTCAACAAGCCTTGAGTGGAGGGCGAAGAAGGAGGAGGAGAAATGGGTAGTGAAGAGTTTGGAGCGAATATGGATGCAATGAATTTGGCATCTGGCGAGGTATTAAAACCCACTTTAAAAGTTGAGGATTTACAGTACATTGCTTTACCGAGTAGAGATGGAACAACGGTGTTTGACACAAAAGATGGTGAAAAAATATTGAAAATTCAAAACAAGCTTGTTGGGCTTTTGAGTGAAGCTGATGGGGACAGTATTGTGGATCATGTTTTTGCACAAAAGAGTGCGGTGATTGAGAATTTGTTTAATGATTATGATAGTGTGTCTCCTAGGCTTGTGCAAGAGTTCCCAAAAGGTTTGGGTGATGAGTTTTCGGCTTTGGCACCTACAGATGCGTATGCAGTGCTTAAGACTAAAGTTGAAGGCCGTGTGGTGGAAGACTTTATGGAACCTATGAGTGTGGTGGAAGTGAGTGGGTATATGAACAATGTATTGGAGCAGATGATTTTTGTACGAGAAAATGAAGATAGCTTGTTAAAAAGTGTGGCTGATTTAAACCAAAGATTGGTTGAATTGGGTGAACAGCCTGTAGAGAGGGTGGGATATCATGGTGATATTTCATCAACAGCTATTGTTTTGAATTCTGAAACTGGAGTAGGCGCGGCTATAGACTGGGAAGGTTGTTTTAATGAATTGGTTGAGCCTGAGGGAAATCTTCATTACGCTCCACCCGAAGTCAAAAAGCAAACTGTGACGGATGAAGGTAAAGAGCCGGATTGGGCTGACTTTTATTCCTTGGGAGCCGTGATGACCAGGATGTTTTTGGGAAAAGAAGATTTTGACAGGTGTAGAGCATATAGAGAGAATGATTCTATTAGCTAAGTGTCTAGATGGAAAGTAAAGAAGGCTTTATATAAGAAAGGAGTCCCCAGACAAGTAAGAGGGATGATTCACAAGTTATTGAATGGTGTAACTGATAAAACTAATCCAAGTGATAGAGAGATAGTTAAAGGGGCAAGTGCAATTGAAAACCTTAGAGAAATGAAAAGAATTTTGAGTGAATCAGCTGAGAGAAGTCTGAAGAAAAAGAAGCGGCGAAATCGGGCAGCGCACACAGAGTGATTTTATTCTTTTGAAGGTATAATGAAGTTTCTGAGGAATAGAGCGGTGAGGATGGCTGTAGATATAATGCCAAGGTAGATGAGTAGGAGTGGGACTAGGGGCCAACTGCGAGCTAATGTGGAGCCAAGGAAAAGGGTGGTAAACCAAGAGGTGGAAGAGATAGCGCCGCTGGCTAACAATAGTTCTCGGCGGTGTTTGAAGTTACATATCTCCCCTACTCTTTTGTTGGTAAGTTTTTTGAGTAAGGGTAAATGATAGAAATGAAAAGTGGCTCCATTGGCCAAGATGATAGTGACGATGATCATTTTTACCCAAAATTGAGGGTTGGCGAGGTAGTAGTCTGCGGCTTGGAAGAAAAGACCAATGCCTGAAAGGATGGTGATAAGGCAGCCAAGCCAAACTAGATTGCTGGTGGTGTGGATGATGTCTAGGTGGGTTTTGTCGAAGATTTTTGTTTTGATGGTTTTGAAGAAAAGGGTGTCGGTGACCAAAGCGCTGCCCATGCCAACGACTACCCCAATAAGATGGGCAATGGTAAGTAGATCTATAAGTGATGGTGGTTTCATAAATTGATTATAGTTTAGAGTTTGAGTGCGTGCTAGGATGTTTATGATTAAAGGAGGTGTATGAAGAAATTATTGATAGTGTTGATGTTTGGGTTGGTTTTGGTTGGGTGTAACAAACAAGAAAAGTTTGTGAGTGAGCCTGATGTCTCTGGTCGAGGCCAAGATGAGTCAGATGAGGTGCTGGTGGGAGAGGGGTTGGGTATGAGTGATGTGGCATATCATAATAGTTTTGATGATTGTTGGATGGTGGTTGATGGTAAGGTTTATGATGTGAGTAAGTATATTGAAGCTAATCCAAAAGCAGCTACGGTGACTTTGGGGTGTGGGGAGGATGCGACGGAGCTGTTTGCAAGTCCTCCTAATGATACTGGTGACTTGGAGGCGCTTTGGAGTGTGTTGCCAGAATATTTGGTTGGAGATTTGGTGGAGTAGTTGGGAGAGGTTTGGTTTGGGTGGTATAATTGGTGTCTATGCGGGTATGGCGTAGAGGTAGCGCATTTCCCTTCCAAGGAAAAGGCACGAGTTCGATTCTCGTTACCCGCTCCCGCGTCAAACGCGGTTTCGTTAGAAACTAGTTTGAACGCGAGCCACGTCTGACGTGGCCTAGTTGTGATATGCTTTGGCGATATGGTAAAAGTATCTTTGGAAAAATTTTATGTGTATGTGCTGCTGAGTTTAAAAGATCTGGGTTGGTATATTGGCTTCTCTTCGAATTTAAAGCAAAGATTATCCCAACACGAAAAAGGTGAAGTTGTATCGACAAAAAACAGAAGACCTTTTCGACTAATTCACTATGAGTATTTTGTAAATGAGGAAGATGCAAGAGCTCGAGAAGTGTTTTTGAAGAGTGGATTTGGGAGAAGGGAGTTAAAGAAGGCTTTAAAAAGGACTTTAGTTGAATCTTCGAATAGTTTTAAAGACGATGCGTCATGACACATTTATGGTAATGTAAAATAACATGAAAAAACACACAGGAGTCTGGAAGTGGTTAAGTTTGCCAATAGCGGTTAACATAGGCGTTTTTTTGTTTGTGGTGATGAGTGTTTATTACTTTGTTTTTAAAAATACTCATACTAACTATAGTTTTGTGCAATCCTGGGAGGAGTACCATAGTGTGGAGGATTGGAATTTGAGTTTGAATGCGGTAGCTGATGTGGATGGAGATGGTGAGAAAGATATGGTGACTTTTACTAACTGTGCTATGTTGTCATTGGTTCCTGTTGATGAGATACCTGAGGAAAAGATGTGTGAGGAAGATGGAGTGCCTGTGATTACTTTCTCACCAGTTGGACAAAGGCTTGCCTTGCCAAAACCATCTAGCTACAACTGGATTAGGAAATCTTACTTAGTAAAGACTCACGTGGGTAGTTGGAAGTATTATGATATGAGTGGGTTGAATTTGAGAGTTTATGAGCTAGGTGAAGATAATTTTTTTGAAGAAATAAATCCAAATATGTTGGATAGGATTGATACATTTACCTATCTTTTGGGTCATTTTGGAGTTGGATTTTTGTTGTGGGTACTCCCCTAGTTTGTTAGTTTGATTGGAACCATTGGAAAAAAGTTGCTATAAATGTGGGTATGGGTGAAGAGCAAGAAAAAAATGAACTAGGATTGGAAAGGCCACCAGTTGCACATGAAGTGGTGCGTGAAAAGGTATATCCAGAAATATTGGGTCGGCGTAAGTTCGAGTCTGATGACGATATAGAGATAGGTGTGAGTGAAGATGAAGTTGATTGGGGGGAACCCACAGATGCAGAGTCGTTCAAAAAGCTTAAAGAATTGGCTAGTGAATTTTTGAATGAGAGTGGGCTGGAAATTGATGAGATAAACTTGAATTCAATAAAATCTTTAGCAAAAAGAGCGAATGATATTTTTCCGTTTTATGATCAGTATTCGGGAGTAGCGACTTTGCCTAAACAAATGGAGAATTGGAGACAAAACAAAGATGATGAACATGAGTTGAGGATGGGTTTGGATTGTAAACTGGCAACGGTGATGACGGCGATGGCTGTGGTTGAGCTGTCAAAAAAACTTGATCAGGAAATTGAAGTGGTTTTAAGAACTGAATTTATGGGAGTGCATCCTTATGTTTGGATAAAGGATCAAGGTAATGGTGAGAACTATAGGGTCGATTTTATACTTAGAGAGCCTGAAGAAAGTACGCCAAAAAAAAGCTTTGCCACACGGAAAGAGAGAGCAAGATGGAGGAAAGTGAGAACCCAATGTATTGAAAATGTGCATCCTGTGAGTGCAATAGGTGTTAAGGTATTTGAGAAGAATTATTCTGTAGAGTATAAATTGACAGCAGAGAGTTTGAATCAGTTAGATAAAGTTTTTTTAAGGAGTTAGTATGTACTATTCCCACAGGTGTTCGTATTGTGCCAAGACGTTTTTTGTTTACGACACCAATAAATCCAGGGCGGCGAAGAAATTGTATGAGGGAATTAAAAAGCATTTGATAGATTATGGTGAGGATCACAAGGAGTATGAGTTTGATGAAGATCCAAGTATCGAAGCCAATCAAATGTATAATTCAATGAGTGAATCTGAAGATAAACCTTATGGGTATGAGGTGTGAGTGTGATGGTAGAATTTATGTGGAAATTGATGGACTCCCTCCCCTATTTAAAACATGTAAGTAAATAGTTACTTTGATTTATGTAGTTGCTTTGGTATACTTTGCGAATATGAAACGTGCAAAAAGACTTTTTAGCTTTTATTTTTATAACCCAGTTTTGGGGAGGAGTCTTTTTGCGTAAAATTGGATACAACGCATTAACAAGGCCTCCTAAACGGGAGGTTTTTTAGTTTTTGAGGATTAATAA
>CBDUQH010000095.1:0-5244 GCA_965369335.1 uncultured bacterium | reverse complement strand
ATACAAAACCAAACTACCTGTCACCGAGAAAATCTGGCAACAAATCCTAAACATCCCCATATATCCTGATCTATCCGCCAAAGACCAAGATCACGTTATCAAAACCATCAAATCCTTCAAAGCCAAATAATTCTCGCCAGAGACTGAACTTCCTGTCCTGCATAGCTCAGCACAGCGTTGCAGACGGGTCTCCCTTAATTCTGTATACTACTCCCATGCAGATCAAACAAGCCGCCATCAAAGGCCTCACCTGGCACGCCACCTCCAAACTCGCCTCCAAATCCATCTCCATCATCCGCCTTATCTTAATTGCTCGCATTCTTAGCCCTAGTGATCTTGGTCAGGCTGGATTGGCCTTTCTAATTCTATCTTTTATCGAAATTGCCACCGAAACAGGCCTGGCCCAAGCCGCTATCCAACACACATCTGACTTAACACCCAAACTCACCTCACTCTGGATTGTCTCAGTCTCAAGGGGAGTCCTTATCAGCTTAATCTTATTCGCTCTTGCCCAACCACTGGCCATCTTTTTCCACAGTCCAGTAACTAAACTCATCCAAGCCGCTGCCTTGATCCCTTTAATCCGTGGATTTACCAACCCCAACATCATTTCTTTGCAAAGAAACCTTGCCTTTAGAAGAGAAGGGGTCTATCAATTTATCCTCTCAGCTTTTGAACACATCACAGCGGTTGTTTTAGCCTACTATCTCAAAACTCCCATCGCCCTAATCTACGCGTCAATCTTTGGAGTCATATTTTCGTCCACAACCTCATATCTAATCGTCAAATCATACTGGCTTAAATTTAATCTAAACACCCTCAAACAACTCTTTTCTTACGGCCGTTGGGTCACTGCCGGCTCCATAGCCAGCTACCTAAATGACCAAATCGACGACTTCACCGTTGCCAAACTCCTAACCGATCAACACCTTGGCTATTACCAAACAGCCTACAAAGTATCCAACCTCCCAACAACCCAAGGCGCTGGGCTAATATATCAAGTCTTTTTCCCTATTTTTTCCAACATCAAAACCCAAAAACAAAAACTCAACCAACTTTTTAAAAAAGTCATGCTCATTTCACTTGCTCTCAGCTTTAGTCTCACTTCAGCCATCATTATCATCTCTCCTTGGTTCACACGACAATTTTTGGGAGAAAAATGGTTGCCCATCATTCCAGCCATCTATATTTTCTCAGCTTTTGCATTTGTTAGAAGTAACACTTCTGTCGCCTCTGCCCTTTTTGACGCCACTGGTAAACCTTCTGTAGTTTTTGCCGGCAATATCATCAAACTCACTGCCCTAGCCGTGCTAATTTTACCCTTCACCATCTCCCACGGCTACTTAGGAGCAGCCGCTAGTGTTAGTTTAGCCCAGTTAGCAGTTGTCCCTTGGTTTACATACAAAACACGACAAGCCTTGTCATGAAAATCCTCCTGCTAACTCCCTCAATCAAAAACTACGGCTCTGAGCAACCTTTACCCAAATCTCAACCTCAAAATTTTTGGGTACAAGCTTTAAACAGTTTGGGACATCAGGTGGAAATTTTTCGCTACACCGATCCAAGTTTGTACCCACCAACAAGGCTAGATCATAAACTTCCACAATTTTCCCCAGAATCAATATTTAAAAACATGCAATTATTCAATCTTTTTTCAAAATATAGACCACAATTTGTTTTCATTAGTGCTGGCTCTTGGATAATATCACCCAAAACGATCAAAAAGATTGCCCAAAAATCTAAAATAATCCTTTTTAGCGGTGTTTCACCAATAGAGTTTAATTCAACCACAGAGATAAAATATTTACCTTTTACTTCCTTAGTTGTCACCAACGATAACAAACACTCTTCGCAGTGGAAAAAATTGGGAGCAACAAAGGTAGTCACTCTTCCCATCTCAGCCATATCTCCAAAATTCATCAACTCCATCCAACCTTCAAAACAACTCAAATCAGACTTGGTTATTGTTGCCACTTTGTTCCAACCTCGGCAAACCCAGCTCGAAACCATCATCAAAACTCTCCCGTCCAATTTAGACCTTAAGATTTGGGGTTGGATCCCTCCCAAGACATCACTTTCTCCCACCATCAAACCGTTTTACCACGGAGAAGCCTGGGGACAAAAACTTATCCAAATCTATAAATCTACCAAAATCGGCCTAAACTTAGCTCCCTCCCACATGAAGTTCTCAGGTAACATCAGAACTTTTGAAATCCCTGCTTCTGGAGCTTTACTGCTCTCAGACAAACTCAATCCCAATTGGTATACACACCAAGTAAATGCCATCTGCTTTACCAACTTAAACCAGGTAGGAGAGTTATCACAAAAACTACTTGCCAATCCTAAACTCTTATCAAAAATTGCCACTGCAGGCCAAAAACATACGTTTAAACACCATACTTATCAACGTCGATTCCAAAAACTGCTAACTCTCCTTTAATCAAACCTGGTCTGGGCGACAAACTCTTTATCTTCAAATCAATCCATGATTTTAATTAAAAGATTCAAACATCAACTTAGATATTTAAAACTCAAACCCACAGCTACCATCTTATGTCTATCGCTAGTTGCCTATTACATTGGCGGATTTACATTCGCCATCCATCAAGATGCCTACTACCTGCCCAAACTAAATTTGCTTATCGAATCAAGACAAAACATATATCCAGATCTATATCTAGACTCTCTTCGTTACTACCTTACCTACACTTATCACTTACTCGCCCCCATCGCCTTAGCCACTTCACCCAAAATTGGCTTTCAAATTTTTCATTTCTTCTCCATTACCACCTTCATCACCGCTATTTATCTACTCACTCAAAACTGGCTTAAACACAACCTGCTTTTAACCTTATTAGCTACTTTATTCCTACTTCTCCCTAAACCAGCTCTAGGTGGTATCTCACTTGCTATCAATCCCAACTATTTCTACCAATCTTTTTTAGCTCTTTCTCTCTCGCTTCTTGCCTTAGCCCTATACCAAAAAAACAAACACACCTTATCTTTTGGCCTTGTGGGTTTTATCCTAAATCTGCATGCTATCTCTGCAGTACCTGTTTTTGTTCTTTTGCTCACTCTTTCTTACTCTCACTCAAACCTAACTAAGCTACTAAAATACACTCTAATCACTTTGTTACTTGGCTCACCTGCTATCTTGACTTACTTTCTAATCCAACAATCCAATCCACCAATACCATTCCAAACATGGCTTGTTATCAACCAACTCAGAAGCAGTGCCCACCTCTTTCCAGCCACTTGGCATGCAACTCAGTGGCTAAAGATGGCTCTCTATCTTCTACCTATCTTGTTAACTATCAAACTAGCTCCCTCAAACATCTCTTCTTTTCTCAAAAGATCACTTATTGCCATCACTATACTTTGTAGCACAGGATACATTTTCACAACCATATTCCCCATTAAACTCATCATCACTTTGCAACTTTTCAGATCAAGTTTACTTTTAGTTTTTCTAGGCTGGCTCACCACTGCCTATCTGTTGACTCTTTTGTTTGGACTCAAATCTCCTCTTATCAAAATAACTACTGCTTTCATCACCACTATCCTGGTCATCAATACTCTAAAACCTTATATCAACCACCCAAGAATCCAATTCTCACTCTCTACACACGACCAAAATTGGCTAGACACCCAGCTTTGGTTAAAACACAACACAGCTCCCAATCACAAAGCCTTTGTCCCTCCATACCTACCCAGTTTTAGAGCCTTGTCCCAGCGCCCTGCCAACCTAACTTGGGCCGACACCACAGCCTCAGCTTTCTCAAACCAAATTGCACTCCAAACCCACCACTTACTCAACACTTACCAAATTGACCCTATTGACTCTCTCAACCGCCACCAATCAGCATCCGACATTACCCAACAACTGAAAAACAACTTTTACTCACTCACTCCAGAAAAAATCATTCAAATAGCCCAAAGATCAAATGCCCACTACATCATTTTAGAATCAAACTTCTCATGGCAACAAGAACCTCTTTATAATAATGCTCACTACTCCATTTACCCACTCTGACTATGCAAAACAGTTTACTTACAAAAATCAAAAGACGCCTTAGGCTTACTTTACCCTACAATCCCAAAACATTTTGGAATCTTTACAGTCAGGAGTTTACCCAAGACCAGTTCCAACACCAAATATTTTCCCAACACCATTGGCTTTTAGATCAAATCAAAACAATCAACCCTCAAACTATTTTAGAAGCAGGGTCTGGATTTGGACGCAACTTAAACTTAATCTCTCCCCACCTCAAATCTTCCCAATCCCTTGTCGGCATCGACATTAGTCTAAATCTTCTTCAAAAATCACTTCGAAAAAACCCTCAAATCAATCATATCCAAGCCAATCTCCACCATCTCCCATTTGCCCCAAACAGTTTTGACCTAGTCTTTACCCACGGTGTTTTAATGCACCAAGCCCCGTCCCATATTACTATCTCTCTTAAAGAACTCATTCAAACCTCAAAAAAACACCTTATCTTAATCGAAGAAATCAGACCCATGCCTAGACAAATCAACCACTACACTTTTGCCCACAACTATCCCCATCTCCTTAAAAAACATCACTTAAAAATAGCTTCTCAAAGTACAGACGAAAAAAATCTTATCCTAATCCACGCCACCAAATAACCTAGAGCGAATATCCGCTAAACTGATAATCCAACATTCCCTCAGCTTCACTCTCAGCGGTAACAAGTCTTTTTGCCAGCTCAAAGCCCATCTCAATCGACCCATCTGAGTTATGATATCTAGACAAACCGGTTCTGCCCAAACAGTAAATCATCCCATCTTTTTCAATATAATCGACAATCGTCCTCACCCTTTTTTTATAACCCAAATCATACACAGGGTATGCAAAAGGTACCCTAACCACAAACCCATCACTCACTTCATCTCTAGAGTATAACTTAACTTTTTCACCATCTTCAGAACATCTTTTTATCAACTCTTCATCACTCATGCTCCAAACTTTATCATTTTTGTAACAACTAACATCCAAACAAATTGCAGTTTTATCTTTACCTTTAACCATTTCTAAAGACCAATTTTTAAACTCAACCAACCGATTAAAAAGTATCGACTTGTTTGGGAAATACAACCAAGAGTCCACACTAATACTAGCTTTATCAACTATCAAATTAACAAAAATCATATTCATATATTTTTGCCTGTCCATAGCCATTTTAACAACTTTTGGTACACGTTTAGTTATCAAACCAACCATAC
>CBDUQH010000094.1:0-5329 GCA_965369335.1 uncultured bacterium | reverse complement strand
TAAGAGGACATGTTCTTGCTGAGGAGTTAGTTTGTTATTGTTTGTCATATTCAATAAGTATTATTATAGTATAATTGGCTTATGAGAAAAGAACAAAAGTATACTGACTTAAGTCATCAAATTGAAACATCCGGGCTAGATTCTGTTCTAGCGAAAAGGATAAAAGTTGCATATTGGAATTTAGTGCTGCACGGCGCAGTCGCAAATTATGATCAAGCATTACTTCAAGTTAAGTTAGCAGATATTGATGAAAACAGTCGAGATAGGGCTACTTGGGTGTATTCACACTAGGGCCTGGATTTATAGTTTTTGGCTTCGACTATGACAAGTTTGTCTTGGTTTTGAAGAGTGTTTATTTCAAAATTGTGTTTGGTAAGGAGTTTGATAAGCTGATCAAGCGATTGGATCTTACTAGGGTGAAATTCTAAGATTATTTGTTTGATGAGGTGAAGTTTGGATTGTGAGTGTTTGAGGAGTGAAAATTCAGAGCCTTCAACATCTAGTTTGAGCAGGTCAATGGGGTGGGTAATGAAGTCAGATAGAGGCAAAGTGTTGACTTGAATGGGGGTCAGAGGTTGTTTATTGTCCCAAGATTTGGGAGTGAAATTGGATGTTGAGTGCCAATCTTTGGTGTCGATGTAAAAGGTTTGAGAGCCAGTTTGGTTGGTGAGAGCTACTTGGTGAAGTGTGATATTTTCGAGATTGTTTTGATTGACATTGGTTTGGAGGAGTTGAAAAGATTGGGGGTTGGGTTCGATGGCGATGATTTGGGAGTTGGGATATATTTTTTTGAAGTAAAGAGTGGCTAGGCCAATGTGAGCTCCGGCATCGATGATTTTGGGAGAGTTATTGTCGGCTTCGAAATAGTAAGTGTTGTGGGTAAAGATTTCGCTGGCTATGTTGTGGTACTCTTGGGAATTTTGGTAGTCGATTAAAAAATTGGCTAGTTTGGTTTGGGGCATGTTAATGATGGTGGTGTGAGTGTGAAGCTATGTTTGGTTTGGATGAGGGTTTGACGTTTTTAAAACCCCATTTGACGGCAATAAAGGTGGTGATGGGGACGGCGCTAATGAGTCCGATGCTACCAACAAGAGTACGGATAATTTCTTCGGCAATGATTTCGTAGTTAATGACAGTGGCAAAAGATCTGGAAGGATCGAGCATAAAAAGAAGGAGTAGAGGTAAAGAACTGCCTGTGTAAACTAAAATTAAAGTGTTAACTAAAGAGGCGATATGATCTTGGCCAACGTTCATGGCTTTGAAAAAGAGTTGGTGGTCTTTTAGTCGGGAGTTGGCTAGTTTGAGCTCTTTGACGATAGATGCTTGTGAGATGGTGATATCGTCTAAAATTCCTAGTGTACCAATAATAATTCCTGCAAGAAGCAGGCCGCGAACGCTAAAAGTACCGTCTTTGATAACTTGTAAAAACGCTACCTCTTCGGCACCAAAACCAGATAAGTTAGCCAGAGAAACAAAGACTGTTGCTAGAATGCCGGTAAGGATTAGTGAGATGAGGGTGCCAATGATGGAAATGGTGGTTTTTTGGTTAAAGCCATGGGATAGATAGAAAGTGATGAGCATGATAATGGCGGAGCCGAAAATTGAAACTAAAACGGGGTCGAAACCGTGTTGGATACCGGGAAGAATGATGGTGAAGATAATGATAAAAGATGAAGCTAGACCAACAAGTGACCATACACCACGCCAACGACCAATGGCAATAACTAGTAGAGCGAAGATGATGAACAAAAATAGGAGGGCATCTCGGCGAATGTAGTCGATGACGTAGTAGATGTTTTGACCTTCCAAATCTTGGCTTTGGTTAACCATTAGGTAGTCGCCACTTTTGTACTTTTTTTGACCCTCGGTGAGTAAACGAGTGACTTCGACTTCGATTTGATCACCTTTTTGATCTCCAGAGATTATTTCGAGTTGGAGAGTTTGGTTTAAGTTGGTTTGGCCTGGTGTGTATTCTGAAGTGGTTTCTTCTACAACCTGAGTTACTTTTGCTTCTATGACTTTGTTTTGAGGGGCGTACTCAGCCTGGTCTTGAGCCTGAATGGGAGAAGTAAGACTAAAAGACGATATGAGCAACAACAATACAGCCAGGAGAATATTCTTAAAAAAATTCATGTGGTGTAGATGAGTTAAAGATTTATCTTTGGGTCTTTGGTCTCAGAAGAAGACACAGAAACGTGCTCTCCTGAAGTGGGTGTATCGATACCTTTTTCTTCTTCAAATTTGAACAAGTTGGCCACCAAGTTTGAAGGGAAAGTAACGCGTTTGATGTTGTAGTCAGCAGCCAAGTCGATGACTGTGCGGCGAGCGTACATAAGTTTGTCGGCAGTGTCTCTAAGTTCGTTCATCAATTGTGTGACTACGTTGTCTGATTTGAGTTCTGGGTTATCCTCGACAGCAATTTGGAGTTTTGGGATTAGGGCTTGAAGTTGAGCGCTGGCGGCGTCGACTTTTTTCATATCACCTGATTTGGCAGCTTGGTCGACTGTTTTTCGAGCGTCGGTGAGCATTTTAAAGATATCTTTTTCTTGTTTGAGATAACCTTTAACCGAAGACTCTAGATTGGGGATTAAGCTGGCCTGACGTTTGAGTTGATTGCCAATTTCTTGGATGCTGGCCTTGATTCTGGTTTTGGCGGTTTGGAAGTAGTTGTACAGGCTAATGACATAACCAATGATTCCTAGAGCTAGTGCCCCGATGGCAAGAAAAAGTGTATTTCCCATAATCCTCCTAAAGTTGATTTGAGGTGATTATACTCTTAATGTGTTTGGGGTTAAAGATTTACTCATTGGATTGACAAACATTGAGGCTATGTTTTGAGCCAAGACTGGAGTTGTTTGTATGAGAAAGTGTTTAAAACATGTTGTGGTTGAGCCCAACCGCGACGAGCTGTGTGGACACCAAAGTGCATGAAATCGAGGTGATCGATGTGGTGGGCATCGGTATTAATACTTATGAGTACTCCCCTATCGATAGCCTGTTTGATTAAGGTTTCATCTATGTCTAACCTGGAAGGGTTGGCGTTTACTTCTAAGGCAGTGTTGAATTCTTTACAGGCTTTGAAAAGCTTATCCCAATCAAGCTGGTAGCCAGGACGTTGGTTGATGATGCGACCTGTGGGGTGGCCTATGATTTTGACTTTGGGGTGTTTAATGGCTGTGATAAGTCTTTGTGTGATTTTTTCTTTTGGCTGGTTAAAACTGGAGTGGATAGAGGCGATCAAAAAGTCTAAGTGATTAGCTGCTTTATCAGGCAATGCCAACTTTCCGTCAGGGCGAATATCAACCTCTAAGGTTGTGAGTACTTTTATTGTGCTTTGTTTCACGGTTTTTTCACTGGCTTTATTTTGATGTTTGAGTATTTTTTCTACTCTTTTCTTGATCAATCTGATTACTTCATCAGGCGTGTGGTTTGACAAGCTGGGATTGTGATCACCAATAGCTATGTAGTGGTAACCTTTTTTTTGAGCAGCTTTAATTAATTCTTGGATGGTGTTGGCTCCATAGTCATGGCTGGAAGTGAAAGTGTCATCGCTTGTATGGGTATGGAAGTCACCTTTTAGGTCTTTTAAAGTGATTAGCTGTGGTAGTTTGTTTTGTTGAGCTAGTTCAATTTCGCCTTGGTCTTCTCTAATCTCAGGAGGAATCCATTGCATGTTGATGGCCTTGTAGAACTCTTGTTCTGATTTGAAAGTTTTGAGTTTGCTTTGGTGTTTGATGCCGTGATCTGAAAGAGATAAACCTTTTTTGAGTGCAATTTCTCTAAGATGAACGTTGTGGGCTTTGGAACCAGTAAAGTGTTGGAGCAAACTCCCCCACTCTGCTGGATCGGTAATTTTGACGTCGACGTTAATGCCCGTTTGATGGATAAATCTAACTAGTCCTTCCCCAGAGGCAATTAGTTTTTGAACTTGGGGATAGTTTTGGAGATGCTTTTGGATAGATTTGGGGTTGGTAGTAGCCACAGCGAGATCAATATCTCCAATTGATGATTTGTAGCGGCGTAGACTGCCTAGCGAGGAAACTTGGTCAACGTGGCTTGATTGGCTGATGTAGTCAATAATTTGTTGGGAAATTGCCAGAGCTTCATCGAGGCGAATTCTTTTTTCAGAATCAGGATTAAAATCTTTAATAGCTCTAAGTATCTCTGCTTGTTTTTTTTCTCCAAAACCTTCGAGCTTGGCAATATCTCCCGCTTGGGCGTGTTTGGTGACTTGTTTGAGGGCTTGGTCAAATGAAGTGAGCTTGAATTCAAGGCTGAGTTTGTAGGCAATTTTGGGACCGATTCCTGGGATGGGAATTAATGCAAACATGCCGGAGGGGACTTCTGATTTAATCTCTTCAAATTGAGAAGGTTTACCGGTTTCAAACCATTCAACAAGTTTTTTGGCTATACCTGAACCAATACCCGAGAGTTTGGTTAGATCGGGTTTTTCCTGCCAAATGCTGTATAGAGGCTGGCTTAGGGATTCGACTGCATCGGCAGCGTTTTGGTAGGCCCTGGTTCTAAAAGGTGCTTTGTCGATGACAGAGTAAACGGCGGCTATTTGTTTGAGTAGATCAACTATTTGTTGATTGGTGGGTGGGGTTTTGGTCATGGGTTGATGATAACATGGGGAAGAGAATGAACACACAAGAAGCTTGTATACGTTTACTGTCTTTTAGTTTTTTTCACAAGCCAACCAAGTCCAGATAGTCCAGCGAGACCTCCATACATTAGTAGTCCAGAACTGTCGTCTTTTTGGCTTTTATTTTGTTGAACATTGGTTGCATAGGATAGAGTTTGAGTAGACTTTGGGGTAGGTGTCGGGTAGCTTATTGCAACTGAAGCTAAATTATCTGGGATATCTACTGTCCAATAGGTGACATTTGACCAAGTATTGCCAAATTTTTCCTTAACGTTGACGTACCATCTGCCTGAATTTATTTTTTTGAAAGTGTACTCACTCTTGGTAGTATCAGAGAGTGGACCAGGATCGGCACCGGCTGATTTGCTTAGTACAATGCTGTAAGCGTTATTGTCTGCTCTATCAAAATCAAAGAATAAGTCATAACCGCCAGTTGGATTTTTGTAGTAAGTAAACCTCCCCTTTGTGTCTGATGGTATTGTGAATGTAGGCTTTGGAGGAGCAGGTGGTGTATAGCGATATCCACCACTACCACCATTGTGGTAGTGATAAGTACCAGCACAAGCACCAATGTTGCAATTGTGACCGCCAGAGGCGTCAGTTCTACCTGAGTGAGCAAATGAAACGGTCTCTGAAGTAATTGTTAAGATGATAAAAACGGCTAAAAAACTAACACATTTAGAT
>CBDUQH010000093.1:0-5332 GCA_965369335.1 uncultured bacterium | reverse complement strand
GTGGAACCTAGTGTGGGTTGGAGAGATTGGTTGGGGGCTCAGGTGTTTGTGTTTAGGGAGGCTGTGTTTAGAGGAGTTGATGCTCAAGTATATTTGTTGGGTTTGGTTCTTTTGGTGGTGGTAGTTGGATCGATTTGGAGTGATAAGGTGCGGCGTTTGGGTGTGATTGGGTTATTGGCTGGTGTGTTTTCGACTGAAGTGTGTGGGATTTTCGATAAAGTACCCTTTTTGAATACGATTAGGTGGCCTTATAAAAATTATGTGTTTGTGGGAATGTTTTTGATAGTAGGGTTTGGAGTGGTGTTGGATCACTGGTGGAAAGTGGGGAGGAGAAAATGGGTGGTTTGGGTGTTGGGTTTGAGTTTAGTGAGTAATCTGGTGGTGGTCTGGAGTTACCGGGGAGTAGAGAGTGCTTTTTTCCCAAGGCGAGTGGAGGTGTCTATAGATGAGAGAGTGTTTGAGGAGGTGATGGATACTAAAGGGAGGGTGCTGACTTATAAAGTTGAGGAAGTGTTGGGAATGGATCAGTCGTTGTTGTTGGGGCAGAATTTTGCTTCGGTTTTTGGAGCGTTTTCAGTTTCTGGATATGATCCGGTGGTGTCGAGTGTGAATGAGAGGTTTGCTTTGGGGTTAAATGGGCAAGGCAGTTATGAGTCTGATTTGAGTAAAGAAGGTTTGGATTATTTCTCTTCTAGGGGAGTAAGGTATGTGGTGAGTATTGATAGAAGTGAGGTGAGAGAGGAGTTGGAGAGTTTGGGGTTAAATCGAGTAGGTAAAGTAGATGAAGTGGTGGTGTATGAGAATGAGAGGGCTTGGCCTTTGGTGGGTTGGGTTGATGATATGGACCCTGTGGAGTTTGAAGTGAGGGGAAATAAGTTGGTGGTGGGTGAGTTGGAAACTGAGGATACAAGGTGGCTTTTATTTAATTTGGCGCCTGTGGATAGATACAAAGCAATGGCAGATGGAGAGTTGGTTTCGAGTAGGGTGGTGGGAGCGGGGGTTGAGGTGAGAGTGCCTAAAGGAGTACGTGAAGTTGAGTTGGTTTATAAGAGTCCGGGATTTGGGTTGGGAATGTGGCTGGCTGGACTGGGTGTGTTGTTGGGATGGTTGTTTAGGAAGTCATTGTTGGTGGGTGAGGGTATGTGGAATAATGGTTGAATGAAGTCTTTAAAGATGGATCGACTGAAAGTAGTGGTGGTACTGATGGTGTTGTTGGCAGGTTTGGCGGTGGGGATAGTGGGGGCATTGGTGAGTCAAAATGCATATTTAAAGCAAAAGTTGAGTGAAGTGAAAGAAGAAAGTGGTGTTTTGGTTAAGAGTAAAAAGAAGACTGTGGAAGTGAATGAAGAAGTGTATAGGATTGGAGTGTACGTTTTTGGAAAGCCTTATGAACTGGTGTTTCAGTATAGTTTGGAAGACAAGTATGAACGGTGGTTGCTGAGGGTTTGGAATGATCCTGAAGACATTGTGTTGATGGAAGGGGAATATCGAGCGGCTCAGGTAAGCAATATTGTTTTTTCTCCTGGCAATTCTAAGTTGGTGACCACAATGCATGTGGGCGATTCTCAGGGACATTTCTTGATGGGAGTAGAGACGAATGAGAGTCGAATAACCGGGGTGATGGAACCTGTGCAAATTAAAACAGGAGAAGCGTATGGTGTGGGGTTGGAGTTTATGACATGGATTGATGAAGAGAGGGTGCTGGTGAGGAGGACGGATTATGATGTTGATCCACGTGGGGTGAGTTATTTTGTGGCTCCAATTGGTGATTTGAGCCAAAGGAATGAAGTTAGTTTTTAAGTGTTTGTGTAGAGGTGTGTAAAAGTCTACAAGAGAATGTGGAAAAGTCTGTGTGTATGTTTGTGGATGGTTTTGTCTGGTGTTTGTATGGATTGTGTATTTCCGTATATGTTTGTGTACAAGGCATTGGTGAGTTTTCCACAAAGGAGTGTGGATAAGTTGTGTGTATGTTTTGTGTTTATATCGGGTTTGAATTTGTGACGAATTGTGTATATTGGTTGTATGGATGGAAATTTTTTGATTAAGATTGAAGGACCAGGTCTGGTGGTTTCAAGAGAAGTTGAAGCTTTGGTGGCCGATGAGATAGCTGTGAAGTTGCTGACCAATGGGAAGACGACACAGGTTGAGGTGGAGGTGAGCGAAACAAGTGGGGAGAGTTTGAGACAATTTTTGGATAGAAAACAACCAGAGCGGAATGTGGATAGGATTGTGTGTGTGGGGTGTTATTTGAGTGAAGTTGAAAACAAGAGTGTGTTTGGTCGGTCTGAGTTGACTGAAAGGTTGGAGATGGTGGGGGAAAAAGTGCCGTCAAATATGACAAGAGATTTGCAGTGGGGGGTGAAGCTGGGGTGGTTGGCTTCGAAAAAAGGGATGAGGGGGAAGTATTATTTGACGGAGAAGGGGCGGTTGGTGGTGGAGAAAGGTTTTTTGCCAGAGTTGGTGGAGGGGACGAGTTTGAGGAGAGGGAAAACAGAGGCTCAAAGGAACAAAAGCGCAAAAAGCAAAGGCTTGTATGAATGATGATGTAAGCTCTTTGGAAATTAGTGATTAGTAACAGAAATTGAAATAAGTGGAAATAGATAGAAACAAGATTGTAATAAGTGGAAATACGATAGGAATAGAGTTGTTTTTGGAGACAATTATTTGTTTTAGTCTGGTGGTAGAATAAAGTTATGGCAGATCAAGTGGCAGAGGTTAAGGGCAAGGTTGATATTGTTGAGGTGATTGGTTCGAGAGTCAATCTGAAGCCTGCTGGAAAATATCATCGAGGATTGTGTCCGTTTCATTCAGAAAAGTCGCCGTCTTTTTATGTGTCTAGTGAGCTACAAATATTTAAGTGTTTTGGGTGTGGAGAGAGTGGGGATGTGTTTACGTTTTTGGAGAGATATGAGGGGATGAATTTTAGAGAAGCTTTGGAGAGTTTGGCTGAGAAAGTGGGAGTGAAACTTGAGAAATATCGTACTAGTGGAGTGGAGAAAGATGATGCAAAAATTTACGAAATTTTGAATTTGGCGGGTGAGTATTATCATTATTTGTTGACTAAACATGGTGTGGGAAGTAAAGGGAGAGAGTACTTGAAAAAAAGAGGATTGAGTAATGCGATGATTGATGCGTTTGGGTTGGGTTTTGCACCTGATTCATGGGACTCACTGGTTAAGTATTTGGTGGGTAAGAAAAAATATGGATATGAAGAAGTTGAAAAAGCTGGGCTAATCATAAAAGGCAATAGAGGGTATTATGATCGGTTTAGAGGAAGAGTGATGTTTAGTTTACGAGATTTTAGAGGGAGAGTGGTTGGGTTTTCGGGAAGGTTGCTTGAAGAAAAGTCAGAAGCTACGGCGAGGCAAGAAGCTAAGTATATTAATACACCTGAGACGAGTGTGTATCACAAAAGGGAGTTGTTGTTTGGGGTGGATGTGACTCGAAGCGAAGTGAGGAAGAAAGACGAAGTGGTGGTGGTGGAGGGAGAGTTTGACGTGTTGTCGTCTTATATGGTGGGGGTGAAGCAGGTAGTGGGAATAAAAGGGTCAGCTTTTACTGAGGATCAAATTGGATTGTTGAGGAGATTGACCAGGAACTTAGTGTTGTGTTTGGATGCCGATGCGGCTGGAGATGCGGCGATGAGGAAAGCAATTGAGTTGGCAGATAAGATGGGAATGAATGTGAAGGTGGTAAGGATTAGTGGAGGCAAAGATCCGGATGATTTGGCTAGGAGTGATGCGAGGGCTTGGAAAGATTTGGTGAAAAAAGCAATTTCTGTGTATGAATTTTATATTGAGAGTAGTTTTGAGAAGTTTGATAGTTCGAGTGGACTGGGTAAGAAAAAAATATCCGAAGAGTTGGCGCCGATATTGTCTAAGATTGAAAATAAGGTGGAACAAGCACATTATGTGGCTGTAGTGGCTAAGAGGTTGGAGATGGATGATGGGGTGGTCAGGGCTGAGATGGAGAGGAGTTTAAAGTTGGGTGAGGGAAGAAAGAGAGATGATGAAGGTGGTGAGAGTGTAGATAAAAGTGACTCATGGACTAGACAGGAGTTGTTGGAAAGATATGTGTGGGGTTTGTTGTTACAGTTGGAAGGTAAGAGGTTTAGAGCGGGAGTGGGGTTTTTGGAGGGGGTGGTTTGGTCTAATCCAGGATTGGAGAGGTTGGTTGGAGGGTTGAGTGAGTTTTTGGAGGTGAATAAAGGGGATTTTGAAGTGAGTGAGTTTGTGTCGAGGTTACCAAGTGAGTTGAGTGGTTTGGTGAGTGAGGTGTATTTACAAGAGGAAGTGATTGATTCGGGAGGTGAAGTCGAAGTGCTGGGTGATTTGGAGAAGGCGGTTAATAAGCTAAAAGAGATTGGGGTGAGAGTGAAGATGAAGGAGTTGGGGATGGAGATAGGGAAAGTCGAGAGTAAAGACGATTTGACTGAAGAAGAAGAAAAGGAACTTAAGAGGATGCAGAAGGAATTTTCAGAGCTGGCGGGGATGTTGGTGGAGTGAGGGAAGAGATCCTTCGGTGCCAGGTGTTTTCGCAGAACACCTGGCTGCTCAGGATGACAAGGCCGATTTTAGAGCGTATCGGCTTTGTCAAATGAGATAGTTATTGGGGTTTTAATTTAATCTCCTCTGGTCAAATGGGTTAATAATGAGTAAAATATGCCGATATGAAGAAGAAGAAAAAAATGAAGGGCCAAGAGGCCCCGGTTACTTTAACTGACAAACAACGCGAAAAGATGTTGAAAGCCTTGTTGAAAAAAGGGCAAGAGAATGGGTTTGTGACCCAAGATGATATTTTGGAAGTGTTTCCTGATGCTGAGAATGTGGTGGAGCAGTTGGATGATTTGTATGACAAGTTGATGCAAGAAGAAGTCGATGTGTTTGAGAGTGTGGCTGAAGAAGGTGGTGGAGCTGAGGATGTGCCTACGACTGAGCTGGAGAAAGAGTTGGAGAAGTTGGCTTCGTTGGAAGCAAAGGCGGTGACTGATCCAGTGAGGATGTATCTAAAAGAGATTGGAAGAATACCTTTGTTGACTCGTGAACAAGAGATTAAGTTGGCACAAAGAGTGGAGAAAGGGGACTTGTGGGCTAAAGATAAACTGACTAGTTCTAATTTGAGGTTGGTGGTTTCGATTGCTAAGAAATATATTGGTCGAGGAATGACCTTTTTGGACTTGATTCAAGAAGGAAATAAAGGCTTGATTAGGGCTGTGGAGAAATATGATTGGACAAAGGGATATAAGTTTTCGACGTATGCAACTTGGTGGATTAGGCAGGCCATAACTAGAGCGATTGCAGATCAGGCAAGAACAATTAGAAATCCGGTGCAT
>CBDUQH010000092.1:0-5459 GCA_965369335.1 uncultured bacterium | reverse complement strand
ATTATATATATAATACGCACTAGGTCCAAAGGTTTCTCTCACCGGGGATTACTTTTGGATTCTTAAGGAATCCAGGCAAGTCCTGGATTTTTTAATGCCAAAAAATTCTAATAACTGATATAATCACTCCGTTACCGGGTCAGTTCTTTACAAACTACCAATTTAGAACGACTAGCAAAAATACCAAGTTAAACTTTAAAGTCTACTCACCAACCCAAAAAATCTCTGATTTTTTGGAGAGGAGCAACGACAAAGCTCAATAATCACGCTATGTGATATTGAGCGTAGTCAGTTGCGACGAGCCGAGGTGGCGGAATTGGCAGACGCGCTGGTTTTAGGAACCAGTGTCTTTTAGACGTGGAGGTTCAAGTCCTCTCCTCGGCACAAATAAAGGTATGTGCGTTTGACACATACCTTTAATTGTCTCAAGAAGTGGTACGTGAACCGTAGGTGAGAGTCTACACATCGAGTTTCGAAGAAACACGAGAAATGTATCCAGATACGAAGTATTCTGGGATACCTCTCCTCGGCACAAAAACTTGACATTATCCGATAGTTTAGTTAAATACTTCTACTCATGTCGGTGGGCTAGGCTTTCACAGACAAAACCAGCCCATTAAAAAACAACCTTTTTGGGGTTGTTTTTTTAATTTTCAAACCATCCCCACCACAGTCCCAAATCTTCCTTCAACATCTCCACTCCCAAGCGTATTGACTCGATAATGAGAAAAAAACCGTTTATCTTGTACCGTATCCACTCCACAATCTTCAATCTTTTTTCTCTTTACTCCAAGTTTCAGCAACTTATCAATACAAAACCCGACCAAATCCAGCGTGTACTTACCTTCAAATTCCTCAACAAAACCACTCCAAGTATCCTTATCAAGCCTATCCAAATTCGCCAACACATACGACCCTTTCCTAATCCCTGGCCCAATCCACACCACTAGGGTAGGGGAGTCACACCCAAATCTTTGCTCCATAACCTTCAAACACTCTTCAATCACCCCCTTCTCCAGACCAGCTCTACCCCCATGAACCAAACCCAACACTCTCTTCAACGGATCATAAATCACTACCGGCAAACAATCAGCAGTCAGTAAAAACAACCCTAAACCAGGCTTGTCTATCATCAACCCATCACAATCTATCTCATCACCAGGATTATCAACAATCCACACGTTTTTATCGTGTTCTACCTCTATTTGGGTGCAATTAGCCAAATCTATCCCATAATTTTCCAAAAACGCCTTTTTAGCCTCAATAACGGCCTCATTTTGCCCAAATCTAACCGATAAGTTACCCATATCCACCCCAGACACTCCTCCCACCAATCCATTTTGTACAAACCAATCCTCCATCATCACTACCTCACAAACACCATTACTGTATCTTTTCTCGAGTGCAACCGATATCCATCAACCCCAAATTTCTCCAAATCATCCAACGAATCGGCCTTTTTTTGCATCATATACTCAATCATCTGCCCCCTGGCTTTTTTAGCCAATATCCCCACATTAACCAACTTACCATCTCTTTTTTGCCTAAACTCCACATCCACTACAGGAACACTCAAACCGGCAAAATCAATTGCCTTGTAGTATTCACCCGAAGCCAAATTTACCACACAACTAGCCATGGTTTTCCTCACATCTTTCTCCAAAAATTTAGTCAACTTATCTCCCCAAAACTGGTACAAATCTTTACTCTTGCCCACCTTCAATTTAGTCTTCATCTCCAATCGATAGGGGAGTATCAAATCATAAGGCCTTAATAATCCATAAAAACCAGTAACAATCCTCAATCTTGCCTGCATAAATCTTTGCAAATCCCCCGAATAATCATCAACCCTCAACTGACGATAAATATCACCTCTGTAAGCCAAAATTGCCGGCTTAGCCACATTCTCCTTGTGATCAGACTTCTTCCAATCTCTAAACCTGTCATGATTTAACTCTGCCAGCTTCTGACTCACACCCAACACTTCTGTTAACTCTCGCACCGAATACTTTCTCAAGGCCGCACACAACTCACTAGCCTCATCCAAAAACTCACACTCACTCTCCACCACACTCTCCCAATCACTCTCAAAATCTTGTGTTTTAGCCGGAGACGTAATCACCAACATGCTTTTTTCACCTTTATCTACAAATCTATGGCTGATACTTTTTGTACCCTTCGTACCTTATGTACTTCTTGTACTTTCTCTAATATTACCTTTTACACCGCTACACTTCTACTTGTCCGCCTTTGACGTTTTGATCCTTTGAGCTTCTAAAGCTCATTCTCTCCCATAAACTCCCGTCAAAATCACCTCATCCAAAATATGCCCAGCCATCTCTTTTTCGACTTTGTCCCTGGTCACGTCTTCATCAAGTTCCAACTCAATATCCAAAGCAAACAACTTAAACTGATACACATGTTCCTCACCTCGAGGAGGTTTGGGGCCACTATACTCAGCCACTTCAAAATCATTGTACCCCTCAATTGCATCCTCAGGGGCCATTCCTTCTTCAATCCTGGTTATACTTGGATTAATATTCCAAACCAACCAATGCACAAAGTCCCCCGAAGGCGAGTCGGGATCATCCACAATCAACACCAATGATACTGCATCATCTGGTACACTGGATATAATCAAAGGTGGATTAATATTTTCGCCATCAGCAGTATATTTAGTTGGTATATCATCACCATCTTCAAATGCTGGACTTATCATGTCGATTTGCATAGTTCCCTTCCTAGCATTGGGCAGTAATTAATAACTCCAAGCCCTAAAGCATAATAAACCATAATACCCAAACACTCGCAAGAATCAACCCCAAAAATTGTAACTCTCAAACTCTGCAATCAAATGTAAGATTCCTATATACCATATACAAGATACTCTATACCAACTCACAAGATCTCCGCCTCAGGCAAACTCCGCTCTTTTCTCGGCAATATATATATATCTTGGTTATACTCACTCACTGCCACCAACTCACCCTCTCCAGCCACAATTTTTTCTAGTGGCGAACAATACCTACACCCACTTTCACCTTGGCTACAATCATACTTCTCAAACTGTCTTGCCAGCTTTACTCTTTTAGCTACTTTCATTACCTTCTCATAAGCTTCATCTTCATTTGGCAACTCTACCTCAGTCAACCGATCGCTTTTACCCAAGTACCAATAACTTGCTTTCTCAACTTCACGATTCTGACAATTCTTAACCAACAATAAATATATAGGTAGTTGCAATGAATCTTTATCTTCCTCATTTTTCCCAGTCTTAAAGTCAATAATATGCACACTATCACTCGCTTCCAAATACTCCAACCAATCAATCTTGCCACACAAAATAATCCCATCATCTTCACTCAACCAATAATGAGGCAAATCCATCTTTATCTTCACCGCTTTGTTAGCAATCGGCCCGGGGTTGTTTTTTATCCTAGTCAACATATCCAAACCTCTGTCTTTATACATTCGCTCTGTTCGATCATCATAAAACCCTCCCTTTTTGCCTTCCACTTTCTTCCAAGCTTCCTCAAATTTTTGAGACAAAGGCACTTCAAACCGATTTGCAGTTGGCAACACCGACAAAGACTCCACCACCTCATGTACCGCCTGCCCCAAAGCCAACGGTGGCTGCATCAAACTAATCTTGTGCCCAGTTTTCGAATCTTTATACACGTTATTTAAATAATAAAGTCTCGGACACTTCAAAAAATCTCCCATCGACGAATGAGATACCCAAACAGAACTAAATTTATCAGCCATATTTTCTCCTTAAAATCAATGCCGTTTATACACTATACTTCATACCCCATACTTTATACTTTCTCAACAGCCATCAACATCCCCACCACCATCCAAAACCCAAAAGCCACCTTACTCGCCACAAACACATCAATATACAAAGCATTAATCAACAGCCCCACCATCGTCCCCAAAAATCCCACAGCCAATACCAATCCTTCACCTTTTACCTTAAACATCAGCTTCCAAGCCATCCACCCAGACCACAAAACCACTCCCATAAAGCTAAATAACCCCAATAGACCAGTTTCACCCAGTATCCTCAAATAATTATTATCAGTACTATCAGCTTGAGCCAAATGATACTTATCAGTCTTGTTCAAAGTTGCGTAACCACTCCCAAGTAGGGGGTTTCGCAAAAACCCCTCCCAAGCCTTGGGCCACAAAGCTTCAAGCCGAATACACAAAGACAACCCTTTTTGCTGAGCACACTCAGAAAACACCGGCTCTCTCTCTTCAATACTCACAACAGTTTCACCATCTTCATTTACTCTCACCACTTCAATTTTTTCCAAATGATCCACATACACATCTGGTGGTTTTTGTTCTTCTGCTGCTGGCACAGGATTTGTAAACTGATCAATCACTGTAGAATCACCCCTATCTATCAACGCCACCACTTGATCAAATCCTGGCACACCTTCCAGAGTATGCATAAACAAAGCCCGTACATTAGCCCCAAACAGCACCAACATCACTCCCACCAGCCCATAAATCACTACCTCACGCCTTATAAACAACTTAACTCTCTCACTCCACTTCTTCTTTTCAACCAACACACTGGCTAACCCCACCACACCTATCCCCACCAAAAACCCTCCCACAGCACTCCTCGAAGCGCTCATCACCAGGCCCCATACTCCCACCAAAAACACTCCCCACAATCCAGTACTCAACTTTCTATCCTTACTCAAAATCGCCCAAGCCAACACAATTGGCAAAGCTATCACCAAGTAAGCACCATAATCATAATGACCAGCAAAGGTCGACTGTATCCGTGCATGGGGACTATCAATAACCAACCTAACCCCTTTACTGTACTCTCGATTCATTGTCGAATACACCGGCCACTTCCAATATTTTTGCCCCACTCCATACACGCTGCTCAACACCACCACTCCGGCCAACAAACCCAAAAGTATCCTCAAATCTCTCTTGGTTTTGGTCACCGAAAACAGCACAAACAACACCGAAAAATACTCAATATACCTAAAATAATGCAACAAGCTTTTAAGTACATGCACCTCAACCAGGGGAATAGTCCCAATCAAAAACACCGCCGACAATAGCGACAACAAACCCACTCCCACATACCCTCCAACCAGCTTCCAAACTCTAAACTTCCACTCTAACTTGCCCCTAATCACCAACCATAACCACCACAAACCTGCTATCAGCACAAACAAATCCTCAAGCCTTACCCGAACAATATACTCTTCAATCGGGCTAAATAGTGGTAGCTTTGGATACAGGGGAATAAACACCATCAAAAAACAACTCCACCAAAACAACCCCCGTTTACCCAAAAACCTTTTTGCAGTACTCAAATTCATAGAATCATTATATACAATTCAAATAAGCAATCTTTATCAATACTCACAAACAATATCGCATTGGGAATAAGCATTCAGGTTGACCTCGTACCAATTATAAAC
>CBDUQH010000091.1:0-5493 GCA_965369335.1 uncultured bacterium | reverse complement strand
AACAATTTGGTTATTACAACCTGTTTTCAGTTTATTCTCAAACAGTTATACTAATCAAATGTTAGCCAAAATAGTTTCCGGAGCTACACTAGGACTAACTTCCATCAAGGTGGAAGTAGAAGTCGACGTCGCTTCAAGCGGCTTACCTTCAATTACCATCGTTGGTTTAGCTAGCAAGGCCGTAGATGAATCCAAGGAAAGAGTCCGCTCAGCTCTTAAAAATTCATCAGCCGAATTTCCTTCCTCCAGAATCACCATTAACCTAGCTCCTGCAGATGTGCCCAAACTCGGCCCTCTTTACGACCTCCCAATCGCTTTAGGTCTCCTAGTCGCTTCAGGTCAAATCACTTTAGATTTAAAAAAGACCTTAGTCTTTGGTGAACTCTCTCTAGATGGCTCGCTGCGCCATACCAAAGGGGCCCTTCCTCTCACTCTCCTCGCCAAAAGATCTGGTTTTGATCAAGTTTTCTTGCCTCACCAAAATGCCTCCGAAGCCAGCATCGTCACCGGCCCCTGTATCTATCCAGTCAAGTCTCTCAAACAGCTTATTGCCCATCTAACCAACTTAACTCCCATCTCTCCACAACCAAAAACAAACTTCGCCTCTCTCCAAAACCTCTCCAAATCAGATTTTGATTTTGGAGACATACACGGTCAAAACCAAGCCAAAAGAGCTCTTGAAATAGCCGCTGCCGGCGGACACAACATCTCTCTCTACGGCACACCTGGAGCTGGTAAAACCATGATGGCCAGGGCTCTCCCCAGCATCCTCCCACGCCTCACTGAAAACGAGTCAATCCAAATCACCAAAATTTACTCAATCACTGGAAACATCCCTTCCAAAAGTACTATCATTTCCCAAAGGCCTTTCAGAAGCCCACACCACACCACTTCTCGTATTGGTCTCATTGGTGGTGGTACCAAGCCCAACCCGGGAGAAATATCCTTGGCACACAGAGGTGTTTTGTTTCTTGATGAATTTCCAGAGTTTCCTAGAAGTGTCCTGGAAAGCCTTAGACAGCCCATGGAAGATGGTGTTGTCTCTATCAGTCGTGCCGCGGGCACCATGAAATTCCCAGCCCGCTTCCTTTTAGTCACCGCTGCCAACCCTTGCCCTTGTGGCTACTTTGGCTCTACCAAACGTGCCTGTAAATGCCAACCTGGAATTATCTATCGCTATCAAACCAAAATCTCTGGCCCCATTCTCGATCGCATCGACCTTCACATCCAAGTGCCCGAAGTCCCTATCGAAAAACTAGCCACCCAAGCCAACGCTGAAAAATCTTCAACTATCCAATCTCGTGTCGAAGCAGCCCGTCTCACCCAAACCCAAAGATACTCAAAAACTCCTTTCACTTGCAACGCAGAGTTAACTACTAGTCAAATAAAATCACACGCCAAACTAGAAACCAAAACCCTACACTTCCTCATAAGCGCTGCCAATCAAACCAACCTCTCAGCTCGCTCCTACAACAAGGTCATCAAAATAGCTCGCACCATCGCTGACCTAGACAAATCGTCTAACATCAAAACCACACACCTTGCCGAGGCTCTTCAGTACCGTCCCAAACAAATCCAAATTTAACTCCCACTATACTCTATACCGCATACACTATACTCTATACCCATGAACTCCAAACGCCTTATCACTGCCCTAATTTCTTTTGCCCTTGTTACCATCACCGGCGTATCACTCACATTAAACCCCCAACCCAAATCCAAACAAGACCAAATTGAAGACGCACTTTCTCAAGTTCTCGGTGCGATCACCGAAGAACAGCTGCCACCAGACTTTGTTTTAGTTACCCAAGTTGTCGACGGTGACACCATCAAAGTCAATTTTGGTGGCTCCACCCAAACAGTTCGCCTCCTTGGCATCGATACACCAGAGACTGTAGATCCAAGAAAACCAGTCCAGTGTTTCGGCCAAGAAGCCTCGGACCAACTCAAATCCCTTGTTGAAGGCCGCGCCGTACGCCTCGAAACCGATCATATTCAAGGTGACAAAGACAAATACGGCCGACTCCTTCGCTACGTCTATTTAAACGACGACACCTTCATTAACGCCCTCATGATCGAAAAAGGTTATGCCTTCGCCTACCGCTCTCTCGATTCTGATCATCTTCAAGAGTTCATAAACTTAGAAGATCAAGCTCGTAATCAAAACATCGGCCTCTGGGCATCTTGCCCAGTAAACATCCCATAGCACACCCTCTTTATTTGTTCTTTTAATCAACATTCAACTCAACTCTGTCACTAAATTAATTGACAAATAAGCCCATAAATCATCATTCTTGGTAGTCTTTTTTGTCATCCTTTGACTAAACCGTTAAAATAAAATCACTAAATACAAAAAAACAAAAAGGATCATGAAAAAATTTGTAGAATTCGAAGACAAAATTAAAGCTGTATTCACTTTTAACGATTTCTTAGAAGCCATCGACTTTGTCAACCAAGTGGCTGACTTGGCCATGCAAGCAGACCACCACCCAGACATCCTCCTCCACGATGTCAAAAGCGTTACCATTACCCTAACTACCCACTCAGAGGGCAAAGTCACCCAAAAGGACTGGGACCTCGCCGACCAAATCGAAGCACTATAATCAACAATCTTTCCGTCATTCCGGTAAAGGCACGAAGTAGCCTTATCCGGAATCTATACAATAGCATCATTCTCGTGAAATCTTTTTTTATCACTTTCCTTGCTATCATTTGCCTTACTTTTATCAGCGGCCTAACTTATTGGTTCTACCAAACATCCTCTCAACCAGTAGCCACTCCTTTATCCGAAGTAGTTTCCCAGCCAAAAGAAAAACCTCTTGATCCATACACTTTCGATCGTCTCTCCCAAACCCCCATCATCCCATCAGCCATCACCTTAGAAGAAGTCCTTGGTGAAGAAGACGACTACACTGCCCACTTATTTTCATTCCAAGTTGACGGCAAAAAAGTCACCGGCCAAATCAACCTTCCCCATGACTATCAAGACAAAAAATACCCCATCATCCTTATGCTTCGCGGCTGGGCCGACCCAGCTCTCTACTTCACTGGCCTTGGCACCAAGCCTTCTGCCTCTGTCTACGCCTCCAATGGCTACATCACCATTGCTCCCGACTTCCTAGGTTACGGAGGTTCTGATGATCCAGACCCAGATACTTACGCAGCCAGAGTCAAAAAGCCTCTCACCATCCTCACCCTTCTTGAATCAATCAAACAACTTGACTACATTGACCCTCAAAACATCTTCATTTGGGGGCACAGTAACGGTGGACAAATCGCCATCTCTATCCTCGAAATCACCGGCGATCCTTACCCCACCACTCTCTGGGCACCAGTTACCAAACCCTTCCCTTACAGCATCCTTTACTACACCGACGAATATGACGACTTTGGCAAAGCCCTTCGAAAAACCCTCGCCAACTTCGAAGAAGACTATGACGTCGACAAATACTCAATTCACTCCTACATCGATCAAATCACCGCCCCCATCCAACTCCACCAAGGAGGTGCCGACGACGCCATCCCTCTTGAATGGTCAACCGAGTTTGTCAACAAACTTAAAGAAATTGAGGATGAAGAAGGGGAACCTAAACTAGATATCACTTATTTCACATACCTCTTAGCAGATCACAATATGAAACCCAACTGGGACACAGTCGTTGCCCGCGACCTCACCTTCTTCGCCAACAATTCAAAAAAATCCACACCTTAAAAAACAACTTTGTTACAACAATATTTCTATTGTTTTTCAACTTGTTTCCTTACTCACTCTTCTCAGGTGGCTCCAAGTCACTAGTTATCTTCACTTTCTTACTCACATCCAACTCTTCATCATCACTATACTCCACTCCATACTCTTCGCCCACTTCATCAATATCATCATCACTAGTCAAAGCTGGATTGCTCCCACCAAAAGCCTGCTCATCTGCTCTAGCAGGTGGGGTCACTTGCGGATCATGAATCACACTACTCTCATCTTTTTCGTCTAGCTCATCCAGACCTGTAACCTGAGGCTGATTCACATCATCATTTAGAGCTTTTACATCATCATCACTCATAATCTAAATTTAACCCAAAAAAGCATCTAAAACAATCACAACCGCAACCCCATGACAAATCTATGATTTTCAGCTATTATTAAACCATGTTCAAACTCCTTGGATCACTCATCGTCAACACCTTAGCTCTCCTAATCGTTGCCTATTTAGTTCCAGGCTTTGAAGTAATCGACATCAAAGCTGCTATTGTGGCCGCTGTAGTTATCGGCATCATCAACATCTTTATCAAACCAATTCTCCAAATCATCACCCTCCCCATCACCTTCATGACCCTTGGTCTTTTTGCTATCGCTCTTAATGTCGCACTTCTCATGGGTGCAGCCTACGTCGTCCCGGGATTTGAAATCCACGGCCTCTTAGCAGCTTTTATTGGCTCCATCGCTCTCTCTATCGTCTCTTCTTTCCTCAACATGCTCACAAAATAACCATCTAAAAAGTCTTCAACTACAAAATTGTCATTCCCGCGAAAGCGGGAATCTATGTAAATTAACTAATCCATGCACCAAATCCTCCTAGCTACCCAAAATCCTGGCAAAATTGCCGAAGCCACCAAAATCCTCCAAGATTTTGACCACCACATCCTTACCGTCAAAGACATCGATCTGCCTCCCAACTTTGACCCCCAAGAAACCGGTAAAACTTTCGAACAAAACGCCCTAATCAAAGCCAAAGCTTTTGCACTAGCCACCAACTTGCCATCCCTAGCAGACGATACAGGGCTTATGGTCGATGCCCTAGATGGCCGTCCTGGAGTTTACTCCAAACGCTATGGTGACGACGACCAACACCGTATCAAAAAACTCCTAGCAGAGTTAGATGGAGTAGGGGAGTCACAAAGAACCGCACGTTTTGTTTCATCCCTTTGCCTCTACGACCCACTTACAGATTCAGCCATTACCGTCCAAGGCACTGTCGAAGGCCGCATCTCATTTGAGCCCAAAGGCGACCAAGGTTTTGGCTATGACCC
Organism: uncultured bacterium; assembly: GCA_965369335.1. Taxonomy (GTDB): domain Bacteria; phylum Patescibacteriota; class Microgenomatia; order UBA1400; family CAYNFZ01; genus CBDUQH01. The sequence continues at coordinate 468 of CBDUQH010000091.1, read as the reverse complement.
AATTTTCATCCCCACCGAAGGCGACGGCCGCACCTTCGCCCAGCTCGGCACCGACTTCAAAAACAAAATCAGCCACCGCGCCCGCGCCCTCAAAAAGCTAAAAAGCCTTATATAGGTTAAAATACTTCCATGACAGAAGTTGATAATTCAAAATATCACCACAAAGCAGGTGTTGATATTAGTCCCAATAACAAGCCTGAGATCGTCTTTTCAAATCTTGTCACAGCAGCTCAAAAACATTTTTGCGAGACAAACCTAGTAAAGCCTGGACCGATAGGGGAACCAGAAATAGAAGCTGTCACAAGCTTTTACCAAGAGGCTGCAGAAATAAATCCCGAAGTTTTTAACTCATCCACCCGACAACACTTAGAACTCACTGAAAGATACGCCCAACTTATTGGACAAACTTTCAATACAAGTGGCGCAAATCTTGATATATACAAATTAAAAATCGGTGCCTTGTTACAC
>CBDUQH010000090.1:0-5502 GCA_965369335.1 uncultured bacterium | reverse complement strand
GCTTTTGTTCCAAACGATAATAGAGGTCAAAAACTAGTCAACAAAAAAACAGTAGATTCGATCAAAACATCTGAAAAATCATTAGGCGAAATCACCGTCTACCTTGACATTCAAATCACTCCCCAACTACAACAAGAAGGAGAAGCCAGAGAACTCATTCGTCAAATCCAACAACTCAGAAAAAAATCCCAAATAAACATCGATCAAAAAATAAACCTGACTTTACCCAAAGAATATCAAACCTTCCCCAAAGACTTACTCCAAGAAATAAAGTCCAAAACCCTAGTCCAAAACCTAGACTTTGGCCAAAAACTCTCAATCAACCCAAACGAATAAGTCTTACCTGCATGGTAAACTCATTCCATGGTCAAACAAGTTGATTACCAACTCATCTTTGCTACCGCAATAATTACACTCTTTGGGGTTTTGGTTCACTTTAGCTTATCTCCCCAAAACATCAATCTACACTTGGCATATGTAGCTCTAGGCACACTAATTGCTCTATTCATCTTCAGAATAGATTCAAAGCTTCTGCCTCACTTCAGTTTCCATTTTTATCTACTCACTTTAATTGGCCTTATTTTGACACTAGTTCTAGGCTACTCTACCAAAGGCTCAACAAGATGGATCAACCTTGGGTTTTTCCAATTTCAGCCCTCAGAGTTTGCCAAACCACTAGTCATTCTCTCAACCGCCAAATTAATCTCACAATTTCCAGTTAACATCCCCAAAAATGTAATCATCACTGCAATTTTCGCCATGCTTCCCATGGGGTTAATATTCCTTCAACCAGACTTAGGTAGCGCAGCTATTTTGGGTTTAATTATCGCCACTATGGTTTTTTCAGCTGGCCTGCGTTTTCGCCATCTATTCATCATTTTGGCCATATCTCTCGTCTTTGCTCCCACTTTTTGGACTTTTCTCAAACCATATCAGCAAAACAGAATCTTAACTTTCGTCAACCCAACAGCAGATCCTCTTGGCAAAGGTTACAACTCCATCCAGGCCATCATCGCAGTTGGCTCAGGTCAAATCATCGGTAGAGGCCTAGGACACGGCACACAAAGCAAACTCAAGTTTCTTCCTGAGTATCAAACCGATTTTGTTTTTGCTGCTCTAGCTGAAGAGTTAGGACTCCTAGGAAGCTTGCTCCTAATTATGACTTACTGTTGGTTACTATTTAGACTTCTTCGACTGGCACAACTGGCTAACACCCCTTTTGTATACTTTTCAATTCTAGGTATCATGGCCTACTTTGCCTCTCAAATTATTATTAACATCGGCATGAACGTTGGTCTCCTGCCTATTACCGGCATCACTCTGCCTCTAGTATCCAGTGGTGGTAGCTCGATTGTAACTAGCCTTGCTAGCCTGGGGTTGGCCTTAAATCTAGGAAAACACACCAAAAGCACTCTAAGGATTGAAATTACCTAGATTTACCAGTAGAATACCCTCCATGAACTATACAATCATCCAAATTCAATCCAAGCAATTCAAAGTTACTCCAGGACAAACCATAGTTGTTGATAGACTTGATGCCAAAGAAGGGGACATCATCGACATCGAAAACGTTCTTCTTAGCGTTGACGGTGATAAAGTTGAGATCGGTACTCCCAATCTATCAACCAAAAAGCTCCAAGCCAAAGTCATCAGTCACTCCAAAGGAGACAAAATCAGAGTAGCCACCTACAAATCAAAATCTCGCTACCGAAGAGTCATTGGTCACAGACAACACCAAACTACTCTAGAGATTGTCGACTCCAAATCTCCCCAAAAAGCTTCCAAAGCCACAAAATCAAAATAAATTTCACACCCGAAACCATAAATCGGCTAAACTACTATCATGCTTTACTTTTTTCAGTTAGGCCACTCTCCCAATCTCGCCAAAAAAGAGCTTTCAACTTACTTACTCAGGCTCAAAATTAAAGCCAAAAAAACCCATCTATCTCCCAACGAACTCTTAATCGACACCAACAAGCCTCTTGAGGACCAGATTCTCGACGTGCTTGCAGGCACAGTCAGAATCAGCCAATACCTCACTCAAGTTCCCAGTGACGATATTTCCCACCAAATCACTAATGATCTCAAAAAACACTCTTCCACTAAACCCAAATTTGGCCTGGCTTCAACCGATAAACACCTAAAAACTACCTCAATAGCTCACCAAATTAAAAAACAACTCAAACTCGAAGGTATCTCTAGTCGTTTTATCTTGGCACAGTCCAAATACCTTTCCCCAGTTATCATCTCCAAGCAATCAGTCAACGAATACATTTTAATTCCAAACAAAACCAAGATAGATATCTTCAAAACCATCCACGTATCAGACTTCAAATCTTGGCAACAAAGAGACAGAAACAGGCCTCACGTTGACCCCAAATCTGGCATTTTGCCACCAAAAGTCGCCAGGATGATGTTAAACATCGCCTTGCCCAACCCATTAAGCCCTAAAACCACAATTCTCGATCCTTTTTGTGGTAGCGGCACCATACTAGCCGAAGCCCTAACTTTGGGCATCACAGCACTAGGATCAGACATTTCACCCAAAGCTATTCAAGACTCACAAGCCAACTTAACATGGCTTCAAACACAAAACTCTTCTCCAAGTAACTTCAAACTCATCCAAAAAGACGCTCGAGAACTCACTTTGTCGGATATAGATAACCAACAACTCGACGCCATTGTTGCAGAAGGAGACTTGGGTCCAAACACCAAACAAGACCTTGCTTCCCAGCAGCAAACCCTCACCCAGCTTTATCTGCTCTATCAACAATCCTTAACCAACCTCTATCCACTTTTAAAAGATCAAGCAATAGTAGTAATTGCTCTACCCGATTATCAAACTCACCACTCCGTGAAAAACCTAGACCACTTGATTGACACCTGTGAAAACTCGGGTTATACTCTATTGACATCTCCAATATCCTACAGTAGACCAAATGCTCGAGTAAAAAGAGCTATTTGTGTTCTCAAAAAAACTAATCAAAAGTAACAATCTTTAATTATGTCAAAATCAGCTTCAGGCGGTAAAGCCAGACAACATACAACAAGACCTGGAAAAAGACTTGGTGTTAAGCTATTTGGTGGCAACCCAGCCAAGATTGGTTCCATTATCGTTCGCCAAAAAGGCACCCTTTTTCATCCCGGTAAAAATGTTGGTATCGGTCGAGACCACACCCTTTTTGCTCTAAAAGAAGGGGTTGTCGAATTCAAGCAAAGATACGGCAAAAAATTCGTTTCTGTCGTCTAAATAACTAGGAAAAAACTACAGTGCCCGACGCACAACAAGTCATTCAACTGGACATCAACAGTCTCCAACCCAACCCGCTTCAACCCCGCGGTGTGATTACCCAAGAATCGATTGATGAATTAATAGACTCTATTAAACAACATGGTGTTTTAGAGCCCCTTGTAGTGGCCCAAACTCCAGCTGGGTACCAAATCATTGCAGGCGAAAGACGCTGGCGCTCAGCCAAACAGGCAGGTCTCGAGCACGTTCCTGTGATTGTCAAAAAAACCTCACCTCGTGGCATGTTGGAAATGGCTATTGTCGAAAACGTCCAGAGATCAGACTTAAACCCCATCGACAGAGCCAAAGCTTTTGAAAGATTAATCAACGAATTCAACCTTACAGCAACAGAGATCGCCAAAAGAGTTTCCAAATCAAGTGCCTACATCTCCAACTCTCTTCGCTTACTAAGACTGCCCGATGCCCTTAAAGATGGGCTGTTAACTGGTCTAATCAGCGAAGGACATGCCAGAGCCTTAGCTGCCATTGAAGACACCAGAATGATGGTCGAAGCCTACAAAATCATCCTCAAAGAATCAGGCTCTGTCAGAAGAGCTGAGGAACTAGCCCGTCGTATGAAAAGAGCATCAGGCCAAAAGTCATCATCCATGGACGACAAAAGAAACACCGTCATCATCAACGAACAAATAGACCAAATTCAACACGACATTCAATCCTCTCTTGGAGAAAAAACCAAGGTCAAACTCAAAATCACCAACCGTGAGACCAAACTCCAAATTACTTTAAAAGGCACCCCCGAACAAACCCAACAAAAGCTAGATATTCTGCATAACATCCTCACTCAAAACAAATCCTAGTAGTCAGCTCCTTTGGTAACCCCAATTTTTCCTGGAGGCCAATACCTGAAAAACACTCTTCCAACAATATCTTTGTATGAAATTGGCCCCCAAGACCTAGAGTCACTCGAGTGACTTCTGTTATCACCCACCACAAAGTATTCATCCTGACCCAAAGTCACCGGTCCACGACTTGTGTAATTTCCCGGTTGAGTCACAAAGTCACTGGGCAAATAATACTCATTCAACTCAACACCATTCACAAAAATATGACCATTTTTAACTTCAACCGTTTCACCAGGTAAGGCAATCATTCTCTTAATAAAATCACAACCCGTCCCCTCTGGGCATCCTGCACTTGGAGGAGCTTTAAAAACAACCACCTCTCCTCTCTCGGGGACTCTTCTTTTGTAACTAACTTTATCGGTCAGCAAGTATTCTTTATCTTGAAAAGTAGGCACCATGCTTTGACCATTCACTTGGTGTGGTTGCATAAAAAACAAGTAGACTATCAAAAAGATAGATAATGCCACCACTACAGTCTCAATAATATCAAGAAAAAACCCGCCAACGATTCTAAATAACTTTTCCATAAGCTAACCCTGGTATTTGCACTCTCCTATTGTAAGCTCTTTTCTTCTCGAATTCAAAACAAACCTAAACCAAAACCGCATACAAATTTGTTTTTTTATTTTTCCCATCGGATCGAAAACTATCAATTATCTTCATATCAATCTTTTCACACAATCTTTCCAATTCGCTCTCATCGACCATATGACAATACCTATACACTCCTTTATCATTCCAATCCAACAAATAGTCACCCTCTTCAACCTGATCAACCTCAAACTTTTTACTCAAACTTTCCCATCTCACTATTTTTTGCTTAAACCTCTCAAACTCAGCAAACTGCCATGCTGCAACAATCATCACTCCACCAGGATTTAAGCATGACTTTAATCTCCCCAATAACTCAACTCTAGTCTTAAATCCAGGCACATGATGAATTAATCCAAACGCCACTATCACATCAAAACCACCCCACAAATTATCACTTGTCAAAACATCATCCACTTTAAACTCATATTCCTCCCCCAAGTCCTTTTGTCTGGATTTTCCAATCAAATACTCAACACTATCTATTCCCAAATAATCAATCTTAGCTTTATGATTTTTCTTCAAAAACTCACCAAACCTGCCATTACCACACCCCACGTCCAAAAATCGAGTAGGGGAGTCTCCAAACTTTTCATCTACAATTTTTATCACTTTATCCCAACCAGGCCAAGCATTCTGCCTAGTTTTGTCAAATTCGACCCCGACTTGTTTGTAAAAATCTTTATTTAACTGATTAAGTTTAGCAATAGTTTGTTTATTCACTACCAAATTATATCAGCCTCCTACTCAAGGATGTTA
>CBDUQH010000089.1:0-5665 GCA_965369335.1 uncultured bacterium | reverse complement strand
CCATCAATGTCCAATTAGTTTATTATTTATTGGTGCTTGTTTAGAAATTAGTAAAATTAGAGCAATTAGAAATTAATCAGCTATACTACATACTCTATACAAAATACTGTCTTAGTACTCATGTCTCAAATTCTTCTTTATTACAAATACACCCCCATCAAAGATCCACAGGCTTTAATGAAGTCACAACTACAACTGTGCCAAACTAAAAACCTTCTAGGTCGCATCATCATCGCCAAAGAGGGGATTAACGGCACAATTTCGGGCACCGTCGCTGCTACTAAAGCTTACATAAAGGCTACAGAAAAAGATTTAGGCAAAATCGAATGGAAAAAATCACCTGGTCCCAAAGATGCTTTTCCCAAAATTTCCATCAAAGTCAGAGACGAAATTGTCACTTTAGGCATTAAAAACAAAGGCAAAGACGTTGACCTCAAAAACAAAGCCGACTACATTGAACCAAAAGATTTACTTAACCTTTACGAACAAAAGCAAGAGTTTTACATTATCGACGCGAGAAACACCTACGAAGCCCAAGTCGGCAAATTCAAAGACGCCATTATTCCACCCATTAAAAACTTCAGAGACTTTCCAGAATTCACCAAAAAAATCAAACATCTAAAAAACAAACCAGTTATCACTTACTGCACTGGCGGCATCCGCTGTGAAAAAGCCTCAGCTTTCCTAAAAGAGCAAGGCTTCAAAAACGTCCGCCAACTCCACGGTGGTATCCACCGATACGGCGAGCTTGCCGGAGGTAAAAACTTCGAAGGTGAGATGTTTGTTTTTGACAAAAGACTCACCACTCCAGTCAACACAGTCAATCCCACACACATTGCTAAATGTAAACACTGCAAACAAGAAACCTCCAAATATTCAGACTGCATCTACAAACACTGCGACCAGCTCTTCATTTGTTGTGAACCATGCAAAGACAAATACTTCTCAGCTTGTTCTAAAAAATGCCTCAAACTTGTCCAAAAAACCGGCCTCACCTCCACCAAACAACACGGCACCCAATACTTAGGCTGTAGTTTGTAAAAATAAAGGCTAAAAACTAAGCCGATTTGTCATTCTCGAGGAGGCATTTTGAGCTTGCGAAGAATAGCCTAGATCGGGAATCTAAGAAGTTACCAAAACACCAAGAAATTTAGTTTCCTCAGAGCATTCTACCCACCCAATACCCAACTCCACTAGCCACTCCACACAAGAACATCCCCCACAACATATCCACCACTACCATTAGATAAGTCCAATTTTTTAAGGTCGCCATATTGGTCAAATCATAGACACCATAAGTTACAAACCCAAACAGCGCTCCCATCATCAATACCCTTACCAAACTGCCACTCTCCAAATTTGGCAGCACCACAAACGCCAATACACCTACCACTAACAACACATACACCCCCACCACCGCAAGCCAGTCCATTTGGCTCTTCATCAAACTGCCAATTTGTTCTCCATAAAACTTTTTTGCCACAATTCCCAGCCACACAAAATCCATCCCCAACATAACCACCAAGCTAGTTATTCCCGCACTCAAAATTTTCACCATACCTTCATCATACCAAAAAAACACCCTCGTTCGAAATACTTTTCAAACGAGGGCAATACCCTTTACTTTGGTAATATCAATGGTTCTAATATAGGAACCAGTTTTTCTTCATCCAATTCCACGAACAACCTTGCACGCGCACAACGAAATAGTTTTGCCAAACGCCGTGCCGGATCTTTGATCTTCGTGTAATCTTTTTCAATCAATTCCGTAAGACTAGTCAACGAATAACCCTCAACTTTCTCAGCAACAGCGCGCCACTCTGGGTCAACTGGCCACTCTTGAAAGTCTTGGGCATCTTCCCAACTAATCAGGTAGTCTGAAGATGAGATTGTATAGGAGTGGTACTTTACGATTACAACCACACCTGTTTCACACACCGGTTTTTTAAAGAACTCAAGTAATTCGTCTCCAGATAGTTCTTTGCCTCCAGCATCTTCCAAAGCATTTAAAAGATCTTCGTGTTTGACCCAATCCATGGGTTAAACTCTCCTTTGCCAATTTGGCATCTCATGAGTCGGTTAAGTTCCGCTATTATACCCAATCAAATCCAATCAACCAACATTTTGCCGTATCACCCACACACCCTTAAAAGCAGCCCACAACTCTCTCCATGTAGTATTCGACACTCCCTTGACCCGATTAGCAAACACCGTTGACAACTCCTCAAATTCAAACCCTCTTTTAGTCAGCAAATATGCCGCTTCAGACAACAAAATATAACCCTTAGTTTCAAACTTATGATCCATCAACACCTTGCAAGCCTCTTTGCTATACGCTCTGTAACCATTAGTATTGTCTTTCATCGGTAAATTTAACATCACTTTTATCAATCTATTTGCCATCCAACTCGTCACTTTCCTAAACACCGGCCATCCCACCAATTTAGAACCCTTAATGTATCTCGAAGCCATTGCCACTTTCTTTTTATCCACCTTATCAACCAAACCTGCCAACTCACTCGGCCTATGTGAAAAATCTGCGTCCATCTCCACCACCACCTCTACTTTGAGCTTCTCCACGGCCAATTTCATACCAGCCATTGCCGCCGATCCTCTTCCATCTTTAGAGTCGCGATGTAGCAACTCTAACTTTTTATACTTTTTAGCCAACCTCCTTATCAATTTATCAGTCCCATCTCCAGAGTCATCATTCACCACCACTACCCAGACATCTTTATATTGGGAAAAAATTGCCGGTACCAAATCAACCAAATTATCCTTTTCCCTATATGCTGGTATCACCACACAAACTTTCTTTTTTTTCATAGCCCTTTTTAACTCTCAGATTTTTATACTTATACACTATACTCCATACTAATTCCTCTATACATTCTATCTTGCTCTGCTATACTCATCCCATGCCTACAAAAACAAAAAAAACCAAACCCAAAACAAAAACTACTAAATCAGTTGCGAAAACTAAACCAATCGCTCCTTCCCCTTCGTCAAAACCAGTCACTTTCCTAAACCTTCCTTCCACCATCACCCTTCAGACCATTCACCTTCAATACGCCCTTATCGCTTTAATTGCACTTATAGCCATCTTTATCTATTTCTTTAAAAATCAATTTGTAGTAGCTCTTGTCAACGGCAAACCCATCACCAGAACTGCCTACAACCAAGCTGTTTTAGAACAATCAGGTAGTTCGATTCTCCAAAGGCTTGTCACCGAAGAACTAATCAAACAAGAAGCCCAAAAACAAAACCTTACAGTTACCAACCAAGAAGTTGAAGAAGAAATCGCCAGCATCGAACAAAACTTATCTTCTCAAGGACAAGATTTTGAACAACTTCTTACTCTGCAAGGAACCACACGTGCTGGCCTTGCCAACCAAATCAGACTTCAAAAACTACTTGGTCAAATGGCCGCTGTGGAACAAGCCACACAAGAAGAAATCGATAATTTCCTAGAAGAAAACGCCGAACTTCTTCCAGAAGATGCCACTGAAGAGGAACTAAACGATATTGCCAGACAACAAATTGAATCTCAAAACCAAAACGCAGCTGTACAAGACTTCCTTAGCCAGCTCGAATCCAACGCCCAAGTCAACTACTGGCTCTCAATCTAAGATCTACAAGCCTAATTAACTTACTCAATCTCCTCCGCACCGACCGATACTGTTCAATCCCCATCCCACCTCTAGTAATTCTTCTCAGGATCTTCATTCTACTTATTCGTTTCAACATCCTAGCAATTGGCGCTTCAGTCGGGTCAATCCACCAAACTTTGCTTCCATTTGGAATAAAATTTTTTGGCTCATGAACATACTCATCCACCAATGATGAAATCCTTTTAGATTTGTTAAAAGCATCAACATCCGTAACTACCACCTCTCTAGATCCATCTTCAAACTCTTCATCTTCAACTGCCAACTCAAAACTATTTATCACTTGCCTAAGTAAATACAATCCCACATCACCAACGCTTTCATCATCTCTAACAAAGTCTTGATACACTAAATAATCGTTATCTCCACAAGCCACTATCTCAGTCTTTGGAATTTTAATTTCAGTGTCTTTAACTAAACAAATCGAATCATCCAACTCTTCTTGCATAGTTTCAGCTTTATTTTGCAACATAAGAGTCCATCGGTGAAACCGCCTCGTAAACTTCACCACACGCTTGCCATCTGCAGTCATAAAGGCTCGATGTTCCATCCCATCACCCAAATGCTTTCCCACATCATCTTGACTAATACATTCTTTTCCCATCAGCCAAGTATACCAAAATCACCTCAAATTACCCCTGCACCAAACTAATTGTTATAATAATCTTCCAAACAGGGAATCGTTATGACCCTTATAAACCATAACAGCACATTAAACGGAGGTATAAACACATGAATCGTTGTTTAACTGTAGGTGAATACGCTATAGGTAATGAACCCCAGATTACCGCCTTCCAAGCTTCTCTTTTTCATGGAGTTGTCTCAGCAAATAATCGCCCATCTGTGTCACTTGAAATTACCCCATTCTGGGATTCAAGCCAGCCACAAAAGATTGAGGTCATAATTAACTCAATGACTCGCAAAGGTGAAGGTGATACTTTTTTCGTTTTTTCAGGGAACATTTCTGGTCAACCTCCAGTTAGAATTAGAGGATCTTACAACTTCATTTCTAAGCTTGGATGGGTAGACATCTTACCAATAGAAGATACCCTTCCAGTTTACTAACCTCCCAACAATGGGATAGTCACTCGCAAACACTGATCTGTTCGATGCTAGTGACTATCCACCTTTTCCAACATCCTTCCGCCTTCAGCTTAACCCTAACTCTTGTTTGTTTTCAAACACTTGCATACAATTTAGATTGATGCAAAGGCACTATAACCAAAGATCAGTCTTTTTAGATGTATTTCGCACACTTTCTTGTGCTTTAATTGTCATCTGGCACATCGCCGAAGTTTTTAAACATCCAATTGGTAAGCCAATCTTTGTTATTCCCGATTTCTACACTCTTTCATTAGGAGGTTTTGGCGTCACACTTTTCTTAATCCTTTCCGGCTTAGTTTTACAACTATCCTATGGAGGTAAAAAATACAGCTACTTTGACTTTATCTCTAAACGAATTTTTAGAATCTTCCCCACATATTGGTTCTGTTTAGTGTTAAGCATAATTCTTTATCTATACAGAGAATGGTTTCTCGACTCAAAAGCCACCTACTTTGCCGAACTAACTCTTCGTGAATGGGCATGTAGTCTCAGTGGCACTTGTGCTTACTTAGGTTGGTGGGGGGGGCCTTTCCTAGTCACAGGCTGGTTTATCAGTCTTATCCTCGGACTCTATTTACTCTTTCCCTTTATCAGCAGGCTTTTTGCCAAGTCCACCAACTTTGCAATCTTCTTTGCTTTTATTGTCAGTTTCACCACACTTCTCTTAGTTCACTTTCACTTACTCGGTTGGGGATGGAGCCCTCAGGAATGGATCCCCTTCGCCAGACTGTTTGAGTTCTCAATTGGAATTTGGCTTGCCACAGTCACTCCAAAAACACTTTGGTATAGCTTCAACACCAAAATTCCATTCCAATCCACTTGGCACTTTTTATCTGATCTTTCATTCCCATTTTTCCTAATCCATTTTCAACTCAGATTTCTTCTAACACTAG
>CBDUQH010000088.1:0-5703 GCA_965369335.1 uncultured bacterium | reverse complement strand
CCCCATTATTACCGTCTCAGCTACATACAAAAAAGAACTTATCGCCAAATACCGCACTCTCACTCCGCCCACCTCTGAAGCCATCTTCTCTCGCGCCCACTATTCCATGGCAGAAGCAGTCAGACAACAAGCAATTCTTTCCAAAAAATCATCTCACATGGTCGACCCCACCAATTTTGTAAGTCGGGAAGATTGGTCCAAAATCGATTTCACCGAAACAGTAGGACACTTAATGGCTCGCCACCAAACACTCAAATGGCTCAAAGACCAAATAGACACCTATGTTCGCAACAAGCTCCCAATCACCGAAGCCATCACTCCTCCGCTCATCTATTTAGCCGAAGATATTAAAAAACCAATCATTTCTCTTCACTATGAATCGGGCAACATTGTCTCCAACTTAGGCATCTCAATCATCCAAGTCCTCACTGACCCTCACGTTCGACCCCAATACCTCGACCCCTTACCCCCAATTGATCAAAAACAAAATTCATCCACCAGCAATCCCAACACCCCTCTCATCACCTTCACTACCTTCGATAACCAAACCAAAAAAGACCTTATAACGATGGCCCAAAAGCTTGGTAAACAAATTGACTCAAAAAACGTGATTGTCACTGGTCCACCAGTCGATCCTCGCATAACCAAACTAGCCAAACGTCGTTCAAAAATCGCCAAAGACAGACCAATTAATATCGGGATAACTACGGGTGGTCTTGGTACCAATTTAAGTGAAATCAAACACGTTTTAGACCAACTCAAACCGCTAATCAAACCCGGGTCAGAACAGATCAAACTATTCCTCTATGCCGGTAACCATCGAGACTTTAGAAATTTCTTCGAAACCTACTCAGCCCACAACAACTTGAGGATTGGCAACCTTGACGACACCAAAGCCACCATCAGAATCCTTTATGAAGACTCCATTATCGATGCCAACGAAAACTTAATCAAATATATGTTTCCATGGGCAGATGCAGTTATCACCAAACCCAGCGGTGACATGGCTTACGACCTGGCTGCTGCAGGCATTGTTGGTTTGTACCTTCAACCGTGGGGTGAATGGGAAGAAAACATCCAAAAGAGCCTAACCAAAAAGGGCGTTGCATTCGACTTAAAGGTTAAAAAAGCACACAATCATTTGTCCTACCTAATCCGCACCAATGCACTGAAGAAAGCCCAAACCAAAACCATCAACCTCCCACCTTTGTTTAGAAACGGATGCAAAAACATCGTCCGCCTCCACACCCAACTTTCTAAAAATAAATAAGGACAGATCTTAATTTATTAAGGCCTGTCCTTATCCCACTCAGAAGACAGTTCTTACACAAGTAAGGCCTGTCCTTATCCCACTCAACTGTCTCTGCCTTTTACCACAAAAAAACCGCTCAGCGCACAGTCAAAACTGTGAATCCACTAAGCGGCTAGAGACAGACTAAAATGCACTTGTTACCGATGTAGTACAAAATGGAAAAGAAGGCTTTTCTCGTTGTCACCGACATCAAACCACCCACATTTTCGTAATTTAAACCACACCTGTTGTGGAGCTGGTTTGTTAAGAGCAAGATGAATCACTAAGCGCGGGTCGTAAATCAAAATCCATCGATTTTTACCCTCTACTTCGATGTCAACCACTTCAAGATCTCGATCATTTAAGATTTCTCTCACATTTGCCACTAGCAATTCCCGATACTCACTTTGATCACCACTCCATAAGTGGGCACCAAAGCAATGGTCAACAAACCCAGCAACCAAGATATCATCACTCAACGATTCAGCAAATCCTGCAGCAAGCCCACCAACATTGTCTTTATCAATAATCTGCATGTTGTGTTTATCTCCTTGCGCACCTTTGTGCACCTTATCTCAATCGCCCGATCGTGGACGACAGACTACTGAAGTATTTACAAACACTTCAACACTCTATCACCCACAATTACTGTCATCCTGAACCTGCCTGCCCACCCAAATTTCGTGACAGTGAACCAGTCAAGAAAGTATGGCGGGAGCTTGTCGAAAGTGAAGGATCTAACGTCCAATCACGCAACACTAGACTACTGTCATCCTGAACCTGAGCTTGTCGAAAGTGAAGGATCTAGCGTCCAAAGACGCGCCAGCATCAACAATACTTTCTGTACCTGCTTGCTGTACCTTTCGTACCTCACATACTTCCTGTACTCTAAGCTTTTAGGCTTCTGCACCTCTAAGCCTTCCGTACTTCCTATACTTTCCACACATCTCTACTTTATTTCTATGTATTTCTTCTGTGCTTTTGTGCCTTTTACTTTTTGTCAACGTACATCTAATTTATATACCATATTCAAAGCCCCCTCATCAGGCATACTACCCAATGAGGGAATCTAATCCTCCTACTTCTACTTGCGCGTGAAAATTATCACCCGATCATTGTCGTCATCTTTGTAATCAATGCGATCCACACTACCGTCATCAGCTTCTTCATGTTCGTCATCCCGCTCTTTGTACTCACCCAAGGGTACAACTTTCCATTCCCACTGATCGAGATCAAAACCAACCACCAAAACTTGTGTCAGGCTCAAATCGGTCTCCATCTCAACCATTGCCGTTGAAACTGCAATAATCGGAATGGCTTGAGTCTTCTCAGTTACCTTGATCAGACGGACAGTAGTCCCTTCGGGGTAAAAACGAGAATTGGTCACAGCCATCATCAGCTCCAACCAATCTGGTATCGAGAACAAATCAGTAGAAAGTTTGACTTCAAAGATCCCATCAACCGCTACCTGTTCCCGATATTGCAACCACTCAATCAGGAAATTTGCTGCCGCAACATTGTTTAAGACCAAACGATACAAACTTGGTTTCAACAGTTTCTTTGCAAGCAAGCGTTGTTGCGTGGTCAAAACGGGCTTTTGTTGTGTACTCATGACTTTTCTCCAGTCACCTGTTTGAAGGATAGATTTAATGTGCGAATCTGACCGATCAAGAGTTCTACTCTCACCAGACAAAATCACCCACAAATTATACCAAACAAACCCTCTAATTCAAAACTATAAGTCGAAACCACTCTTCACTCCAACGATTCAATCTCTATCCACCAATTCAGTTTCCAACTTCCTCTTCTCCAACTTCACAGTCTCTTTGTATTTATCCTCTTTGGCATCATGCCCCACCAAATCCACTTCCACACCGGCTTTCACCAACTCAAAAGCCGCAATTACCGTCACTTCAGTTAATCCCGAATAATAAAGTTTTACTCTCTTCAAATCAGGAAACGCTTCCATAAACCCATGAATTCTCGCCCAAGTTTGCTCAGGTGCCGTAGCCACATTCACCACCACACCCCGACCTCTTGTCTCATCTTTTTCCACTTCATCAGTCTCACTTCCAAAAATAAAACTTTCAACTTGATTGGGATAAAAATCTCTTTGCACCAAACCCAAGTTAGCCACCTCGCTCGATTCAAAAGAAACACCACTAAACAAAGCCTTGTTAATTGATTTAGGATAGTTATGCCGATGGATTGAAACCACTTCTACTTCATCCTTACCAGCACTTTCCAAATCACCACTTTCTTCTTCAGGTCTTTTAATCCGATAATAAGCCTCATAACCTCCAGTATCTCTATTGTATCTTTCAAAGGTCACCCCCACCCCTCTATTCACCAACTCACTAGCAATAAACATCGTCGCTTCAGTCAATCCCCCTTGCCTCATCTTCACTTCTTGCAAAGGGTTCTTTTCCAAAATATCATCAATCCGTTTCCTAGCCCTATCTGCCTCGCCATCATTTTCAGCTCCAAACCCAAACCGATCCACATTGGCAATCTCGACACCTTTTGGATTAGTAAAAGTATTGCCCTGACTCAAAGCAAATATATCGACCACTCCCTCACCATAATCAAAACCACCCACCGTCCCAATTGTCATCTCTGTTAGACCAGATGGAATTTCATCACCCAAAATATTGTTTTGGCTCTTAACTTCATCATTCAAATCACTTGGCAATTCTTGTTCCGACATACCCTCACTATACCAATACAGCCACCCAAATTCACTAACCATAACACAAAAAATCCCACACCAGACTTTATCCAATGTGGGACTTTCCCATTAACCTTTCGACTGAGCTTTAATCATTTTGGATAAGATTGAGCGCATACCCCCAATGCCGTGCATCATCCACAAACACCCGATCTGCAGGATGATGTTGGTGTAATCCATCACGAAATGTTTGCAAATCCGGATTATCCAAAGGAAATTCCAACTGCCCTTGTTCACATGTCCAACGTTTCTTGTCATAAACAAACACCTGAGTGCGATAAAGTGGCAGGCTTGTTGAATGTATCAACGCCCGTTTGCCCACTTCAACTCGACCCCAAGTCACCGCCAACACGTGAGCTTCAACAACATCTGACAAGGAACCATAAAACTCAGGAGTAACCAATCGACCACAAAGATTATTCAACGGCGAATCACATAACCATCCGGGCAAAATAACCATTGCAACACCTCGGCGTTCCACTTCTTGTAGAAAGCGCTCAAGCAACGAGATTGCATCCTCAAAGCGAGGATCTTGTTCATATTTGTCCAATTCTTTGACAAAATCTGGACCCAACAACTGCAACAATTTCTCATCAGTTATATTTTCCATGACTTTCTCCAGTCACTTATTTAGGTTAAGGTACTTCACACATCAGGAAACAACTTTGGTTATTCACAAGATGCCACTCACTTTCTAGCAAGCGCCATATTCTACCAACCATTCCCCTAAATCCAAACTATTAAGCTGCTAATAATTTTTCCTTGCCAATACCTCTCCACACAAAATCGCCACAAAAAATCCCACACCAGACTTTATCCAATGTGGGACTTTCCCTATACATAAACCTTTCGATAACTCAGAAGACACCTATTCTGCTTGGATCAAACGAATACCGATATAGCGCCGATTTTGCAGATCTTTGAAGGTATGTGTACAAGCACGAACTTCATTTAATCTATCTTTGTAACTCTGAAGTGGTTCTTCTTGTCCACGTTCAAAATCAACAGTAAGCACTTCCCATCGATTGGGATCCCAAACAACATATTTGGCAAAGACAAGTTGTGTCTTGGAAATCATTAGATCGCTTGGACTAGCCACAGTGAGCGCATCATCTGCCATCAGTATAGGTAGTACAACATAAGCTGAAGACCCATAAAATACAGCATTTGCCGCCATTTTATACACAAAGTACATAACTCTATCATTAGCCATGTTTGTCGGGGGGACAAATTCGCTATATCCATTTCCAATCACCAGCTCACGATGTAACAACAACTCCACCACAGCTGATTGCAAGTCACTTCGCTCAAAGAGAGTTCGGTAGACTTCATCTGAGAACAGGTTTCTTACTAGCTCTTGAAATGACATTATCTTTCTCCAATCACTTGAAAGGTTAAAAGGGCTACGCACTTTGGGAGGAACACCTGGCTACTCCACAAAGCACCATCGCTTTTTTGCGACTGGTTATTATACCAACAAAGCCTCAAAAATTAAACTATAAGACGTACAACTCTATTTTCTGACCTTAACTTGCTGTATTTTCACACCTTTCTACTTTGTTTCTATCTATTTCAATCATATTTCCATCTCTTTACTCCTATATGCTTCTCGTACCTTTCGTACCTTCCAAGCCTTTGAGCCTTTGAGCCTTTGAGCCTTTGAGCCTTTGAGCCTTTGAGCCTT
>CBDUQH010000087.1:0-5719 GCA_965369335.1 uncultured bacterium | reverse complement strand
CGCAGCATCTGATTGAATTCAAAAACTCTAACCGTTATAGTTACACCTCACCCAAAAAAAGAAGTAAGCCAATCTCTCCAATTGATGACGACATGCTTGAAAAACTTCTCAATGACGAAATTGATATCGATGACTTTCTCGATTAGTCATCTAAACAAAAGATATCCAAATCCAATCAAAATTATTACTCCAAAAACAATCTCTGCCACCAACACTCCAATAATTATTTTAGGCAAATATTTCACTGTCTTTACAAAAAAAACAAGACCTTTCCATTTCATACAACTAGCTTAAACCATGACCCCAACGAATAAAACACCATTTAAACCAAGCTCATATTTAAACTCTCTCTCAAAATTAATTTTCGACATAGTGTTATCTTCAATTCTACTTATCGTTTTAAGCCCTATCTTTATCATTATCTCTCTCTCCATTTTGCTAACGAGTGGTTTACCGATTTTCTTTATTCAAAAAAGAGTTGGCAAAAACGGTAAAGTTTTTAACCTTATTAAATTTAGAACCATGAAAAAAGGTTCACCACAACAACAATGGCGCTACCAACAACTCAACCAAGCTGACGGTCCAGTCTTTAAAATCACCCATGACCCTCGCCACACTTTAATTGGAAAATACTTAGACTGGAACGGAATCGACGAACTCCCACAACTCCTCAATATCATCAAAACAGATATGAGTTTAGTTGGCCCTCGTCCTCTCATTCAACAAGAAGTCAAACAGTTAACTTCAATTCAAAAAAATAGACAAAAAATAAGACCTGGGATAACTAGCCCTTGGATCACTAAAGGTGGGCATCAAATCCCTTTCGATCAGTGGATGTCATCTGATCTTGAATATCTAACCACTGCTACTTTATCCCAGGATATTCAAATCATTATCAGCACTCTCAGCCATCTACTTCTATCAATCTAATCTCAACAACTATCTCTATCATGCTAAAATCTGAGTATGTTAGTCAGAGAAATCCTACCACAAGAAAAAGACAAATTTGATGCTGTAGCCAGCCACCCCATGCAAACTTGGGCGTGGGGAGAATTCAGAAAAAAAACAGGTGTTGAGGTTGTTAGATTTGGACTATTCAACGGACAAAACATTGTAAAAAACTACCAAATTACCATCCACAACACTCCAAAGCTAAACTGGAAGGTTGGTTATTTCCCCAAAGCAGATGAGCCAGATGACGCCCAAATATTTGCTCTAAACACAGCCGCCGAAAAATACAACTTAGTCTTTATCAAAAACGAACCCAACATCTACGCTCCTGTAGGATCAAACGATCCCAAGTTAGAAAAAATCAGAAATTTTTTAACTCAAAACCAACACCTTCCCGGCAAACCCATGTTCACACCCAACAGTTTTGTTTTAGACATCTCACCTTCTGAAGATGAGCTTTTTGCCAATCTTAAACAAAAGACTAGATACAACATAAAAGTTGCCCAAAAAAATGGAGTTACAGTCACAGTTGACGATTCCGATGCGGCTTTCGAGACTTACATTGACCTTTGGAAAAAGACCACCAAACGCCAAGCTTTTTACTCCCACGATGAAAAATATCATCGCGACATGTGGCAACAAATGCGCGATGCTGACATTGCTCACCTCATAAAGGCCGTTTACCAAGACCAGGTCTTAGGTGTTTGGATCGTCTTTGTCCACAACTTCACTCTCTACTATCCTTATGGGGCATCAAGTCGCCAACACAGAAACGTCATGGCTAACAATCTACTTGCATGGGATACCATTAGATTTGGAAAACAACTAAACTGCAACAAATTTGATATGTGGGGTTCCCTTGGTGCCAATCCCGATAAAAATGACCCTTGGTACGGCTTCCATAGATTCAAAGAAGGCTATGGTGGAACTCTCATGGAATTTGTTGGCACTTACGACTTTATCCACGATCCCCAAAAATACCAAGTCCTTATGATGCTAGATAAATGGCGCTGGCGCTACCTTCGCCTTCGTTCCAAACTCCCATTTTGAGCCTTTGAGCCTTTGAGCCTTTGAGCCTTTGAGCCTCTGTACTTTTATTTCTTCTCAGCATAAGGGCATATTTTTCTAAACTCACAAAATCCACAAGCAAAACCAGGCTTAGCTTCAAACTTAGACTTTTTCATTTCATCAATCACTTTATCCAAATCTTTTCTTTTCTTAGAAAGCTGAGCCTCACTCCTTTCAGTCTCAACTTTTTCCCCATCTTCAATAAAGTAAAGCGCTTGTTTTTTTGCTTTTATCCCCAAGGCCTCCTCAGCCGCTAAAGCATAAATTGTCAGCTGCTCATCTCGATCCACATCCTTTTTCTTCTTTAAAGATCCAGTTTTGTAATCAACGATCTCAAACCCATCATTCACCCTATCAATCCTATCAATCGTTCCCGTCAAGACCACATCTCCAATTTTTAACCTAAACGGCTTCTCCAACACTACTGGTTTTCCAAACAACGTCTTATACTTGCCAAAATAGTCTTTCAACGCGGCCTTGCCAGATTCAAACCTGAGTTTTTTGTGTTCCGCACTTTCATATCCCTCATCAGTGAAATTTTTTTCATAAAGCTCCAACAGTAATTTCTCGCTAACTTGCTCACTCTTCATTTCCCTTTGGTGAAACTCCTTTAAAGTCTCATGCACAGCTCTCCCAAAACTCAACGCATGATGAGGCTCAGCCGGCACTCTTAAAACATATCTGTACTTAAATTTCAAAGGACACAATTTAAACGTATCTATCTGCGAATAACTAGTTTTTGTCAGTTTAAATTCACCCTCTCCCAACTTAATTGTCGGCACTTGATTTTCTTTTACATCCAACAATGACAACTGAGCTGCACCTTCATATTTTTCACTCACAAATCCAGTCTCAGTCAAAAATCCCGAAGCTTTCCATTTTCTCTTACCTCCATAATCACTACTCCAGGACAAATACAGATGATCTTTTGCCCTAGTCATCCCCACATAAAAAAGCCTCCTTTCTTCTGCCACATGATCTCCTCCGCTCAAATCTTCTTTCAAAGCTTCACTTGGAAACTCTATCGCATCTCTTCTATTTACGCTTGGAAACCGCCCTGCCACCAAACTCACCATAAACACATTACTAAACTCCAAGCCTTTACTAGAATGAACCGTTGTCAAAGTAATCGCATCCACATCTTCCACTTCTGCTTGTGAAGGATTTTCACCCGCCTCAATTAAATCATCCATAATCTCCACCAGCTCAACTACCGTTAAATTATCGCTCGAACTCTCCAAACTTTTTACGTACTCAAAAAACAAGTTAATATTTTTCACCTTCAACATTTGCTCAATAGTTTCTTCGCTAAGCAATCCTTTTAAATATTTACTTTCATGCACAAACTCATACAACAGTTTCGTCGGCGTATCACTACCCGCTTTATCTATAAACTTTCGAAGCATCTCCACCACATCTCCAAACTTTTCCTCTTCACTCACAACTTCCCACAAACTTACTTGTTTGTCTTTTGCTTCTCGAACTTTCTTAAGTATCAACTCAGAACCCAAGCCAAAGTCTTTATGAAACAACAACTGAAACAAACTCAAAGAGTCTTTTTGATCGCCAATCACTCGTAAAAATTGCAGCAACAACTGGATTTCATCTTGATCAAACAGACCTCGGTTTCCAACTCTTTGATAGGGAAGTGACACCTGTTTTAAAGCTGTCACATACGCTTCCAATTGTGAATTGGCTCTAGCCACAATCGCAAAATCGCTGTAGGTATAGTCACCACTTGCCAACAATTCATAAATTTTTTTGACTACAAACTCAACTTCAGCCTCACCATTTTTGGCTTCAATTATCAAAGGCTCAAATTTAGTTTTAACTTTTCTTTTCCCACTCAATTGTTTCTTTATCCCCAGTTTTGATTCCAAAGAGTCAGGGTTGTTATTGACTATCAACTTATAAGACCCATCCAAAATCACTTGTCTCGAACGATAATTATCAGTTAGCACCACTTGTTTTGCACTCTGGTAATCATCCATAAACTGCATGATATTGCTAATCGCTGCCCCTCGAAATCTATAAATAGACTGCGAATCATCACCTACCACCGTCAATTTAGGGTTAGTCTCAATCGGCCCCAGCAGTTTCACCAATTGATATTGTGCAAAGTTAGTATCTTGAAACTCATCCACCAAGATATGTTCAAACTGTTGTCTATATTTCTTCACCACCGATTTTCGCTGCCTAAACAGCCTAAGAGTCAATCCGATCAAGTCTCCAAAATCCACTACCGAATTTTTAACTTTCAACTCTTCATATTTTTCCATCGCTCGAGCCAACTCCAGCATTTTCTCAGCTTCTTCAGATTCCTCTTCGTTTTTAGCTTTAACTGTTAACCCATCAGCAAAAGACTTTAACTCTTTTGCCGATACATCCTCATCACTTGCCCTTGAAAAAAAATTTAACATCGCCGAAATAAACTTATGTGGATTTCCCAAAGGTCGATAATACTCCAAATCAAACTCAAACAAATTTTTCTTTACAAACAACCACTGAGTCGGAGTTGTCATAATCTCAAAACCTGGATCCAGCCCTATTTCCAAAGCCTCCTCTCTCAAAACTCTATTCCCAAACCGATGAAAAGTACTCACCCAAGGCTCTTTATAAGATAGTGGCATCACCTCATCTAGTCGTTCAATCATCTCTTCGGAAGCTTTCTCAGTAAAAGTTAGCGCCAACACATTATCTGCATCCACTCCTTTTTCCATCAATCGTCTTACTTTTTCAGTCACCACAGTCGTTTTCCCAGTTCCTGCCCCTGCCACAATCAACAAAGGTCCAGCTTCATACTCCACAGCCTTTTTTTGATTTTCATTCAAATCTTTTTGCATACCCAGTATCATACCTCACTATCTCTTGTCATTCTGAACCCGAAATTTATTTCGAGTGAAGAATCTAGCTTTGCGTCATATTAATCATTAACCAATACATACTTATCCTTTACAATTACCCTATGTTCTTCAACATAGCCTTAATCATAGTCCTTTCCCCAATTGTCTTTTGGTTGGCTACTTTTGTCTACACTGCATACAGAGGCTCGCCTTATGTCCCTCTCAAAAACCAACGCCTCAAACACATCACCCAATTTATCAAAAAAGGCGACAAAGTTGCTGATCTTGGAGCAGGGGACGGTCGCATCCTCATCCAAGCCATCAATCAAGGTGCATCCAAAGCAGTTGGTTGGGAACTAGACGCCCAAGTTTGGCTCCAAGCTAAGTTAAAAATCGCCCGCTCAGGTGTTGATACCTCCAAAATCAAACTCCACTTTGGCGATTTTTGGAACGCCGATCTCAAAGATTTCAACGTTATCTACTGCTACCAAATGACCAAATACCTGGGCCCTTTCCAAGAAAAAATCTATCCCCAACTCAAAAAAGGCACTCTCATCATTTCTCCTGACTACGAAATCCCTGGCTTAAAGTTGCACAAAAAAGTTTCTGACGGCGACCGCGGCCTCTACCTCTACAAAGTCTAAGCATGACTAACAATGACAAAACAAAAATATTAGACATAATATACTCAAAGATTAGTGGGAAAGAAAAAGTCATTATTGGTGTTGATGGACTCCCTGGATCTGGTAAAAGCTCTTTTGCAGCAAGTCTAAGTTCAAAATTAAAGATTGACCACCTTAATTGTGACTTGGAGCTAAACCCAAGCATTAATTGCGCAAACTTATATTCAGAAAAAA
>CBDUQH010000086.1:0-5807 GCA_965369335.1 uncultured bacterium | reverse complement strand
AATTTAAACAATGTCCCCAAAAAGATTATTTCTTCTCATCACCATAATAACCGCTATCTCTCTTTACATAGCACTACCTCCACAAACCAATTTAAACCTTAACCAAGGCCCAGTCCAAATAAACCAAACCTTCTACAAACGCCCTATCGACTTCACCATCTTCAACCGCCGCGTATATTTCGACCCCCAAATCAAACTAGGATTAGACCTCCAAGGCGGTACCCACCTAATATTAGAAGCCGACATGGAAGGCATTTCCCCTGTTGATCGCCTCGATGCTCTAGAAAGCGCCAAAGAAATCATCACTCGCCGCATCGATCTTTTCGGAGTTAGCGAGCCACTTATTCAAACCAGCGTCAACGAAAACACCGATCAATATAGAATCATCATTCAACTTCCAGGCATCAACGACCCCAACCAAGCTCTGGAACTCATCGGCCAAACTGCCCAAATGGATTTTCGTGAACAAGTTGAACCCGAAGAAGATTTAGAAGCCAGCCCGTCAGCTTTATCTGTACTAGACTCATTTACTCCCACCGAACTCACTGGAAAAGACCTAGCCAAAGCTAGCGTTGATTTTGACTCTCAAACTAGCCAGCCTGTAGTCGCTCTTAGATTTACCAAAGAAGGCGCCAAAAAATTCAAAGACATCACCGAAAGAAATATCGGCAAGCCTGTGGGCATCTTTTTAGATGGCTTTCCACTCACTCTACCCACAGTTCAAACAGCCATCACCAATGGCGAAGCGGTCATCACTGGTGGCTTCACCACCGAACAAGCCAAAAACTTAAGCATCCAATTAAACGCCGGTGCACTCCCTGTTCCAATTGAAATCATTAGTCAGTCCAATGTCGGCGCCACCCTTGGCCAAATTTCAGTTCAAAAAAGCCTCCAAGCAGGCTTAATTGGCCTAGCCATGGTTATGATTTTCATGGCTCTTTATTACGGCTACATGGGTATTCTTGCCAATATTGCTCTTGTCATCTACGGCATCATTACCCTTGCCCTTTACAAAATATTCGCCATCACCTTGACCCTCCCTGGTCTAGCAGGCTTTATCCTATCAGTTGGTATGGCTGTCGACGCCAACATTCTTATCTTTGAGCGCTACAAAGAAGAAATCAGAGCCGGCAAACATTGGCAAAGAGCCATCGAACTTGGTTTTGGTCGAGCCTGGGATTCGATCAAAGATGCCAACGTCGCCACCCTCACCATCTGTTTCATCCTCTTTAATCCTTTCAACTGGACCTTCCTCAATAGTTCTGGCCTCGTTCGCGGCTTTGCCTTAACTCTTACACTAGGTATTCTCATCTCACTCTTTACCGGAGTTATCGTCACTCGCACCCTCATCCGCCTCTTCTTTGTTGGCAAAGAACAAAAATAAACACACTATACATCATACTTTATACTCAATATCCAAAATGCTAGATTTTCTTAAATACTCAAAACTTTACTTTATCTTCTCAGCCATCTTTATCGTACCCAGCATAATTTCTTTAGTTCTTTATGGTTTTAAGCCCGCCATCGACTTCACTGGAGGTTCTTTACTCGAAGTCTCCATTCAATCACCTGACTCAGTCTCAACAGACTCTATCCAACAAATAGCCTCCCAAACAACCGAGGTCGCTTCAGTCCAAGCCACCAACGATAGTTTCATCATCCGCTCCCAAACCCTAACCAGCCATCAATCCCAACAAATTGTTGACCAATTAACTCAAGAAATAGGCCAAGCCGAAGAAGTTCGATTCGATACCGTTGGGCCAACTCTAGGTAAAGAACTTTTAAGAAAAACACTCTATGCAGCCATCCTTGCTGGGCTCGTCATTACTGCCTATGTCGCCTATCAATTTAGCGAACTCAAATACGGCATTTGCGCCATCTTAGCCATGCTTCACGACACTCTAATCGTCGCCGGTATCTTCTCATTACTCGGACACTTATACGGTATCGAAGTCGACACCCTTTTTGTCACCGCCCTTTTGACCGTTATGTCCTTCTCCGTCCACGACACCATTGTTGTCTACGACCGAATCCGCGAGTCTTTAAGAAACCACCCTCGCGCTACTTTCGACCAAATAGTCAACAAATCCATCGCCGAAACCCTTTCTCGATCAGTCAACAACTCCATGACCATAATCTTTATGCTCACAGCCCTTTGGCTGCTCGGCGGAGAAACCACCAAGTGGTTTGTCTTCGCCCTCCTCATCGGTACCATTGCCGGCACCTACAGTTCCACCTTCACCGCAGCTCCTCTTTTAGTTGTCTGGAACAAACTTTCCAAATCCAAGTAACTGATTTAGATCATGTACAACCATAAACAATTTCTCGATTCATTTTTTGACCAAATCAAAAAGTCAGGTTTAGATATTAATGGCTTAGATTTGGATCACATCGCTTATCAAGCTTCTTCACCCAAAGACTACGACAAACTTAGAGTTGAATTTCAAAAATTTGGCCCAGAAATCAGCCAAGAAATTATCGGTCAAAGAAGAGTTGCTGTTTACAAACTTACCCAACCAATCAAATACCAACACTACTCAATTCCTGCTCTAGAGCTCATCGAACCCAAACAAGGGCAGCAGTGTGATTCAGCCTTCCAACACGCAGAGTTTGTCATCAAAAAAAATTTCGAATACTATCTAGAAGAATACCCAAATATCAACTGGGACACTAGTTCATTAAACCGAGACGAATTTGCCCATCTCAAAATTAACTTCGACAATGGCTTAACTCTCAAATTCCTAAAAGCCCCCATCTTGGAACTAGTTACTTCCGTCATCATCTCTAAATCCAAATAATCACCTTAAATCTCAATTCACTACAACCAATCAGGCTTGTTGCCTTCAAAAACATGTTCCAAAAAACCAGGATTTTCGTCAAACCACTTGTTTAACCATTCTTCTTCATTATCTTTCTCTCTCAACCTTCTTAAAGCCTCAGGCAAACTCATCCACTTATCAATTTCACCTGTGTATAGTTTTTCATACTCTTGTTCAGTCAGTTCACCCATTTTCTTTCTAAATCTCAACCACAAGTCTTTTTCACTAATCGTATACTCGCAAAATCTAAACACTTGTTCATCTATAAACAAAACACGATCTCTTTCTCTATCTGGATTATCAGATCCTGTTGCCGTCATTTGGTCATACCAAAACTTAACTACCTTAAAATGACCCAATTCTATATCAGTCAAAGCCTCGTTAAAAACCTCAAGACCTTTTTCGGTCATTTCTAAATATTCCTGACGCCACTTTTTATCTGGATCTGGCACCATATTTTCATTTTCTGCCATAAATTGAGTATATCTTAAAAAATAACACTAAGTCCACATTCTATATTCTCCCCACATCCTGCTATACTAATCCCATGCAACACTTCGACACCATCAGCCACGGCCGAATCACTTGGTACCACTCAGCCCAAGGCCTTGACGCCAACGAAAGAAAAAGCTTTGCCAAACAACACAAAATTCTCACCCACCACATGGAATCCACCCAACGCGGCAAAACGCCTCGGCCCAAAATTTCTTCAACCTCCAACTACACCATGTTAGTTCTTCACATCCCCTACAAACCCAAAAACTCCAACAAGTTTTTTGTTTGCGAACTCACCATCTTTATCACCAAAACCCATCTCATCACCATTCAAAGTGTTGGTTCTCTTGAGTCTCTAAACGACTACTTCGCCAAAACCAAAGCCGCCAAACTCTCCAAAGAACGCCGCCTCAAACACGGCACTCCCACTCTACTCACCAACATCCTCAAAAAAATCCTCAACCAACTAGAAGAAGAAATTGACATCCAAGGTGAGCAAGTAGGCGAGCTAGAAAAACAATTGTTTAAAAACAAAGTAGCCAAAAAATTTATCGAACAAGTATCCATTCTTCGATACAACCAAATCATTGCCTTCAACGTCCTCGAAAAACAATCCCGACTTCTCGAACCTTACTACAACGACAACAATCCTCTCAAGGCATATAAAAAAGGCACCAACTACAAATGGAACCAAATCATCGAAACCTTTCAAACTCTAACCTATGAACTTGGCAGCGACATCAATCACCTCGAAGGTCTAGTCAAAACCTTTGAATCATTAGTCACCTACAGAACCAACGAAACCATCAAACTCCTCACCATTTTTTCAGTCATCCTCATGCCCATGACAGTTATTGGTGGTATCTACGGCATGAACTTCAAATTCATTCCCTTGTCCGCCCACCCACTCGGTTTTTACCTCACAGTTTTGGGTATGGGTCTAGTTGCCTTCATCATGGCTCTAGTCTTCAAAATCAAACGTTGGATCTAAACTAATCAATATAGAATCCTGTGTGTGGGGTAATCATTTGGCTATATATCAACACAATCCACACCAATACTCTATACAACATACTCTATACAACATTCTCCCCTCCTGTTATATTAACCCCCTATGACACTGCCAAAAATCTCCATCATTGGCGCTGGTAACGTTGGCGCCACCACAGCCCATCTTCTAGCACTAAAAACCAACTCCCAAATAGTCCTTGTTGATATAAATCACCAACTAGCCCAAGCAAAATCTCTCGACATCTCCCAATCTCTTTATTGGGAAAACAGACCCAATCAAATCATCCACACCAACGACTACCACCCCACTCAAGATTCCCAAATTGTCATCGTCACTGCCGGCAAACCTCGCCAACCAGGCATGGATAGAGAGGAGTTAATCTCTGCTAACTCAACCATAATCAAATCGGTTGCCAATCAAATCAAAAAGACTTCTCCCAATGCCATCATCATCGTTGTCACCAACCCCCTAGACCCCATGACTCACTTAGTCCTAAACACCACCAAGTTTAAACCATCCAGAGTTATTGGCATGGCTGGAACTTTGGATACAGCCCGCTTTGCCTACTTTCTCTCCCAAGCATCAAATACCCCTATCACCCAAATCAAAGCCACAGTCCTCGGTGCCCACGGTGACAGCATGGTCCCTCTTATCTCCCACACCACCATCAACAATAAACCATTAGAAAAAGTCCTCACTCCCAAACAAATTGACACTGTCATTGAAAAAACCCAAAACGGCGGCAAACAAATTGTCCAACTCCTCGGCAACGGTAGCGCCTATTATGCCCCCGCCTCAAGCATCACAGCCATCGTCAACGCCATCTTAACCGACTCCAAAACCACCCTCCCATGTTGTGCCTACCTAAGTGGTGAATATCAAATCAAAGACCAATACCTTGGAGTTCCAGTTACCATTGGTAAAAACGGTATCGAAAAAATTCACCAACTCAAACTCACACCAGCTGAGCAAAAACAACTCAAAGCCTCAGCCCAAAAAACAAGAGAACTAACAAACTCGTGTCTTAACTTCAACTAACTCATTTATAGAATTTCAATGACCCCATATCAATTTTCAAATACCTTGGCTTGATAAGGTTTGATGTGGTATTATCCCGGCAATGGAAAGTATTAAAGAAGACGACAAAATCAAGCTAAATCTTATAGCAATAGAAGAACTTAGAAGATACTATGATCAGGTTTCTGAGCTTTACACACAGATAAGAACAAGAATTTTAGCCTTTCTAGGTGGAGGGTTTGCAGTACTTGGTTACCTTTATGGCAACGGTGGTGACTTGTTCATCCCAAAACAAATCTATGGAATGATATTCTACCTTATTGGCTTCATGTCATTTACAACTGCAATGTCAACTTTATTCCGAGCCACAAGGCCCGTCATTTGGAGAATACCTACAGAGATAAAAGATTTAAAGCAAATGAAGTTTAAAAATGAATTAAAACTTTTAGAATATATTAAAGACG
>CBDUQH010000085.1:0-5837 GCA_965369335.1 uncultured bacterium | reverse complement strand
CCACCCACCCAATCCCAAAACTCAAACATATTTTTCGGATCAATTCCAAAATCTTCTACTAGCTCCTTGTTTGTAGACAAAGCCACAAAATGACTTGTCACAGCCTCATCTTTACCAACTCTCTTCACTAACCAATCTCTAGCACTTCGAGCATTGGTCATTGTCTCCTGAGTTGTAAAAGTCTTTGATGCCACCAAAAACAAAGTCTCTTCTGGGTCTAAATCAACCGTTTTTTCGTAAAAGTCTGTTGAATCAACATTAGACACAAACCTAACTTTTATTTGTCTATCGGAATAATCTTTTAACGCCTCATAAGCCATCACTGGTCCCAAGTCAGACCCCCCAATCCCAATATTCACCACATTCCTAATTCTTTTGCCCGTGTAACCCTTCCACTCACCACTTCTCACTTTTTCACTAAACTCCCTCATTTGATCCAACACTCTCCTCACCTCTGGCATCACATCCACTCCATCCACAAACACTTCTCTATCTGATCTATTTCGAAGTGCAGTGTGTAACACCGCTCGCCCTTCACTCGCATTTATCTTCTCCCCAGAAAACAACGCCTCAATTCGCTGTTTCAAACCAACCTCATCCAGCAACTCCATCATCAAACCCAAAGTCTCCTCAGTTACCCTATTCTTGGAATAATCCAGATAAATATCTCCCACCTCCAAGACCATCTGTTTGCCACGATCTTTATCCTCCTCAAACAAGTCTCTCAAATGCAGGTCTTTTATCTTTTCATAATGGGTTTGTAGCTGTTTCCAGCTGTTTAGCGATGATGTTTTCATATCGGCATTATACAAACGCAACCATTTCACAAACAACTATCCCTTTGTTTTTTAAAACTACAAACAGACATTACCTCACCACCACAATCTTCGCCCCCAACTCTGCCCCACAAGCCCTCACACTCACCAACCCTCTTTCATTCACCTTTACAGAATAATTAGTTCTATTCAAAGATCCTCCTTCAAACTCATCCACCGGCACTTCATTCATCACACCTTGCAGACTCACACATTTTTGTTCAGCCTGTTCACAAACCAAGTTCCCCGAACCAACACAATCTCCAATCTGTCTTTCTTTGTCATCCATTCCCTCAGGTAACTCACCATACCTTTCTCTATACTCATTCACACTCTCCACAATCCTCTCGGCCTCCAATCTTCGTCGATAATTTCTCACACTCGCCAACCACCTAACAGGATCCAACCCCAACCAAAGCAATACCAACAACCCACTCAAAATTATTACTAACAAAACTTTACTTTTTACCCTCAAACTAATATCAGTTATCCAAAGCCAGCCACTTACTCCCATCAAAATCCCAAAAGCCCCCACCAACAACGCCACCCTAAGCCACAAATATTCAATCTGATCTAAAGAATTCACCACCACAAAATACCAATCAGGCTCATTACCATATTTCTCAGACAAATCGACAATCCCTACTGTACCTTTATAACCCACATCCCTTAAACCATTTTTTACCACTCTTATTCGACCTTCTTGAGTTCCAAAATCAAAACCACTAACAACTCCCCCCAAACCTCCTTCAACACTATATTTACCCTTTACTCTATCCGCAGTACTTCCAATCAATCGACCTTCTCTTGTAAACAAAAACTCTCTTCTCGAAGCGCTTAACAACGTCGTCTCCAACAAAGCCTCCCAATCATAAACCACGTGAGCATATCCTATTATTTTTTCTTCTTGATTCCTAATACTCGTAGTTGCCGTAAACGTCCACTTCCTTCCCTCAGGAAACACCTTACTCGACACCCTAGAATTACCAATATTACTAAACAAGAAAAAAGGCTTTTTCCCATCTACTTTGATTCTTTTAAACCAATCTGTACTACTAAAATCCTTTTGCACCAACTTCTCATCAAAAATTCTATTCGACCCCACCACCATCTGACCATCCACGTCCACCACCAAAATATAATAAATAGTCGGCGACACTCTCTCTGCCAATCTCACAAACCTTCTTTTATCCTCCACAGTACTACTCTCATCTGCCAACACCACCGAACTCCCCAATGTATCCATCGCCAAATTTTGTGCTTGAAAAAACCTTTCTAGCCTCAAGATACCCGCGCTAGCCATCTGCCTGACCATACCTTGTTCTAACGAACCCAACTCTCTCCACAGCATCACCACCAACAAGCCAAACAAAAAAACAAAACTCAGATAAACTCCAACAAAAACCTTCAATGAATCTTTTTTCATCAATATCTCCGGCTACAATACAGTTATACACTATCAGCCAATCACTTAACTACATATCATTCTCAAGACTTTCAGCTCACAAAACACATTACATAAAAACCAATTTCTTCATTCGCATCATATACTCTTACTGATCCAAACACTTCCTCCAACACGCTCTCCAATTTTTCCTTGTAAGTCCTCTCCACCACCACAAACCCTCGCCCCTTTTTTGCCAACTTAGCTCGAACTCCATTAAAAATATCGATTAAGGTACCTCTATCAGCATGAAATGGGGGATTAGACAACACCAAATCAAAGTTCCCATTTATGGTTTTAATCTCATCTGTAGCCACACACTCTACTCGGTCATTCACTCCCATTCTGTTTGCATTTTCTTCTGCCAAAGCCACCGCTCTTGTATCCACATCCACCGTCACCACTTCACCATCAGTGTTTATCACCGCTGCAGCCAATCCAATCGCACCCCATCCACACCCCACATCCAACATCCGTCTAAACTTGTCCAACTCCACTGACTCCAACAAATACCTGGTGCCTTTATCTAAACCATCTTTTGAAAACAAAGACGGCTCCGTCACCACATTAAATCTTCTCCCCCAAAACTCATAATCAACTTTACGTCTTAGGCTTTCCAAACTAAACCCCTGACCCACATCACCAACTTTTTCTGCCACCACCACTCTAAATCCACCTTTCCCTTTTCCCAAAACCCTTGCCTCCTGCCCAAAAGCCTCCTCCAAGATCGCCACAAGCTTGTTAGCTCCAGCCTTATTATTCGAAATCAAATAAAACTTCCCTCCCTCGCCCAAACTAGTCGCCATCATCTCAATCCTTGACCTTACCAACTCCAAAGCACTAAACCCTTTCGGGCTATAAACCACCGAATCAATTTTTCCCTCACTCAACATTTCTTCCAACTCACTATCTCCAACCACTCTTACGTTCGACAACTCAAAATTTGCATCCACATTCCGACCTGATAATCTCCGCATCGACACATTAGAATCATACAAACCCACTCCAGTTGATCTATTCATCTGCGCCAAAGCCAACCCCATCTGCCCATCTCCACAATCAATCACCACACAGTTTTCATCCTCTTCCAACTCGATATACTTCGCCGCCATAAAAACATCAGGTCTCTCTTTATCCAACTTCCTCACTACATTATTTCCCTTTCCTGTAAACAACACCAAATCTCGCAACTCATATATTTTTGAAATCATCAATAAAATACCTCCCACTTCATTATACCCAGCAAATCCCCCTCTCTTAACCTCATCAACATATCAGACTCGACTACGACCCAAACGTAAACGCATACGCCTCCACCCCTTCACTAAACTCCAACTCCAACACATACCTTCCGTAATCCTCTCCCAAGTCCACCACATCATACTTCCTTGCCCCCTCAATCTCTATTTCTCCCACTTCATTCATATCTTTAGTCAGATACTTCTGTGTCAATTCCTCACCATTCAATCTCACCTTCACCACACCTTCTCCAGCCATCACCAAATGAACTCTCTCACCCAAAAAACTCAACCTCAAACTCGCTCCATCTTCTCCCGCCACAATACGCTCTCCCTCAACCCGCCACACTCCATCCAATCCCACCTCATCTTCATCCAACTCTTCACCATACCGATACTCACTCACTTCATCTCTCACAATCTGATTCTCCAACACATAAGCCTCAGCTCTCTCATAACCCAAATAAGTCTCAGCCGTTTGCCCACGACGAGAGGAGTCCTCACCCAATTCTTCAAAGCTACTCAATTTCTCCTCTCCCAACAATTCTCGAATCTTATTCTCAGTCTCTTCATACTTACCTTCTCCAAAATGGGTATAACGAACTCGACCTTCTTTATCTACCAAATACTTAGCCGGCCAATACCTATTACTGTATGCCCTCCAAATCTTAAACTCATTATCTTGCACCACAGGATAATCAATCCCATAATCATCCAACGCCTTCAACACATTACCCCTGTCTTTCTCAAACTCAAACTCAGGCGAGTGCACTCCTACAATTACCAACCCTTTATCAGCATATTTCTCATGCCAACTCACCAAATAGGGGAGAGTCCGAATACAATTTATACAAGAGTAAGTCCAAAAATCCACCAACACCACCTTGCCTTCCAACTCGGCCAAAGTTAATGGTTCAGAATTAACCCATCCACTTCCGCCTTCTAACTCTGGTGCCACAGGATATTCCATATCATCTCTCACTTCAAACATTGGCTTCCCATCTCCATCACCTCTTCCTCCAAAACCCTCCAACGCATCTTTCACCAGCTGATTTTCCTCAATTTTTGTCAAACCCACACCATACTTAGGAAAGGTCTCCAACACCCAAGTCTGAAATGTCCTATCCACATTAAAAAATATTGCCAAACCAGTCAATACCATTACCACACCAAAACCTTTTTGAATCCGGCCAGTGTTAGCCAACAACCAGGGGACTCGGTTTAACAACTCTCG
This sequence comes from uncultured bacterium, assembly GCA_965369335.1. GTDB lineage: Bacteria > Patescibacteriota > Microgenomatia > UBA1400 > CAYNFZ01 > CBDUQH01. The sequence continues at coordinate 1,106 of CBDUQH010000085.1, read as the reverse complement.
CCCACCATAAGTAATCCCCAACATCGGCAACCCAGTACCTAAAGCGTATGCCAAAGTAATCAAAAACGCCGCTCCTGAAACCGAACCAGTCAATGCCAACGAAATCACAGAAGCCAAAATCGGCCCCACACACGGAGTCCAAATTAGCCCCAAACTCAAACCCACAATCATCCCACCACCAAAACCTTCTTTTTGCTCTCTTACCGAAAACCTAGAAAAAAACGTAAACAACTTTTCCAGCAATGCTTGCACTTTTGGCGTCAACAAACTCAATCCAAATCCCACAATCACAACCACCGAAAAGTTTCTCAAAGCATTTGCCGACAACCCAGTAAACTGCACCAAAGTCGACAAAAACAATGTAAAAAAAGTAAAGCTCAACACAAACCCAGCCACCACACCTAACGGCCGACGTTTACCCGAACCAACAGAACCCGAAAGCACAATAGGTAATACCGGCAAAATACAAGGAGATAACACCGTCACTACCCCTGCTAAAAAAGCAAATAAAATTAATATCAACACCTCAATCTCCTTTCTAAATCACCTTTAGTTATTATCATCGGGTGGCATGGGCCGGGGGTCCCCCAAGAAGGGACCCCTTGTGGGTGTTCTTGGGGGATGGCCCATGACAGGACCTGACAAATAACTAAATCTAAATATTCTCTACTTCTCCATCATCGCGTCTTCTTTTTCCATAGCCTCATCTTCTTTTTCCATTACCTCTTCTTTTTCCATAGCCTCATCTTCTTTTTCCATCATTGCGTCTTCACTCACACTTTCTTGTACAGCAGCTTGTTGATTACAAGCACCCAATCCTAGTGTTAGCACAAACAAGGCTACAAATAATAATGATTTCTTGGCATCCATAATGCCCTCCTTAATATAAATAATAAAACGCAGTTTTCCCTCTCTTGTCACCCTAGACTGCCTGGCAACAGTTATGATCCAGACGATCAGGGGTCTATAAACTCCCTATCTCTTTACATGCCCTACCCACAAGGCACCCAACTTTATCCCCAGCATCAACAACACAGCCCCCACCAACCATCCATCCACATCATGCAAGAAACTCTGTTTCACAATCCCCACCAACAACACAATCA
>CBDUQH010000084.1:0-5867 GCA_965369335.1 uncultured bacterium | reverse complement strand
TTGCAACATATTTCCACTTTTTTCTTCTTGCACTCTTCAGTTCCAAAATTTCACTTCAAAATATCTCAGCCTTTACGCTTTTACACTTTCTTCGGATATAATATCCTCATGGCTCTTAATCGAATCACACTACAACTTAGAAACTCCAAAAGTAGCGAGCTTGACCCCAACTCTGCTGCCCAACTTTTTTCAGCCCTACCTGAAACAAAAAAACCTTGGCTTCCTTTCTCCTCACCTGAAGCCATTGCCTTTGAAATCCTTTGTATAAACCAAACAATCTACTTCCAAATCAACGCCCCCAAAGAGATGGAGCACTATTTAAGGAGCCAAATCCACGCCGCCTACCCAGAAACACTAATCCAAGTAGCCCCCCATGAAGTCGGAAACTTCCCTTCTTTTATGAAGGGAGTTGTCAAAAGCACCACCCTCAAACTCAACCATGGCTCTTTCTACCCCCTAAAAACATTCAAAGACTTCTCCGAGACTGATCCTCTTTCAACCATCCTTGGCTTACTCTCAAAACTCGCACCAGAGCAATCTGCACTCATCCAGATATTGGTCGCGCCATGTAATGAAAAATGGAAATCCAAAGGCTATAACCTAGCTGCGGGAACAACAGACTCAGAAGGCAAAAACACACCTCATCCTTTCAAAACTCAAATAGAAACCAAACTTGCTCAAATTAGCCACCAAACCGCCATAAAAATTGCTACTTCAACTCCTGATAGTCTTCAAAGCCAAAACCTACTCGAAAGCATAGCCAAAACATTTGCCAGCATCTCCAGCGCTGAAGGAAACAAACTCACACCTCACGTACCTCTCCTAAAAGGTAAACAACTCACCAATTCACTTCAATATCGAGAATTCACCGCCACCTCGAAACAATACTTCTCCGTAGAAGAACTAGCCACAATCTACCATCTACCCAATCAACAACTAAAAAATATCAAAAATATCGCTTGGGGCAAAAATCTACTCGGGGAAGCACCCGAAAACTTACCCACATTTGACACTCTCTCAGAAGAAGAATCCGGTAAAGTTAACTTTTTTGCCCAGACTGAACACAAAAACGTCAAAAAGATATTTGGAATCAAAGACGTTGATCGCCGTCGCCACATCTATGTCATGGGTAAAACCGGCACTGGTAAATCAACCCTACTTGCCAACATGATCATCTCAGACCTCAAAAAAAATAAAGGAATAGCTGTAGTTGATCCTCACGGAGATCTAGTCGAGACAGTCCTCAACTACATCCCCTCACACAGGATCAATGATGTTGTCTACTTAAACCCCGCAGATCCAGAATATGCCATTAAGTTAAACCTTTTAGAGGCCAAAGATGCAGAACACAAAGAATTAGTCTCCTCTGGTATTATCGCCATTTTTAAGAAACTTTATGGAAATTCTTGGGGACCAAGACTAGAACATATCTTAAGAAACACTCTTCTAACTCTTATCACTAGAGACCAGTCTACTCTAGAAGACGTCGTCAAAATCCTCACCAACAACAAATACCGAAAAAAAGTCCTCGAAACTCTAGACGATCCAGTCTTATACAATTTCTGGTCCAAAGAATTTGCCTCCATGGGCGATCGCTTCCAAGCCGAAGCAGTTTCGCCAATTCTTAACAAAGTTGGTCAATTTGTGTCCTCTCCTCTTATTCGAAACGTCATCGACACCCCCACCAACTCTTTCTCTGTCAAAGAGGTCATGGACGAGGGCAAAATCCTACTCTGCAATCTTTCTCAAGGTAAACTCGGAGAAGACAACTCAGCCCTCTTAGGAGCCATGCTTATCACCAAAATCCAACTCACAGCCATGAGCCGCGTCTATATCCCAGAAGAAGAAAGACGAGATTTTTACCTTTTTGTCGACGAGTTCCAAAACTTCGCCACCACCAGTTTCATCAAAATCCTTTCAGAAGCTAGAAAGTACCGTCTCAGTTTAGTTCTAGCCAACCAATACATCGATCAAATCGATGAAGATGTCAGAAAAGCTATCTTTGGTAACTGTGGGTCAATCATGAGCTTCATCGTTGGTGCCGCAGACGCTGACCACCTTTCCAAAGAATATGGAGGTCAATACACTCCAGAAGACTTGGTCTCTCTCGACAGGTACCAAATCATCACCAAAATCTCAATCGACGGTATGACCAGCAACCCATTTCCATCACAAACTCTAGATCTTGCCTCATCTACCAACCAAAACAAAGACAAAGTCATCAAGGTCTCTCAAGAAAGATATGCAAAAAAACGTCAAGCACCTCCTACTCGTCAAATTCAAAACACTCCCAAACCAGATTCATCAAACAAACCCAAGCCTAGCGAGGGTCAAAACCAAAACAAACCTCAAAAACCCAAACCAGATCAACCAAAATCCAAACTCAATCCAAATCAACCCAAACCACCAAAACCAAACCTTCCCACCCCAAAACTCAACATCCAACCACCCAAACCAGTTCCCAAACTGGATAAACCTCACCAATCCTCAATCGACGATCACTCCCAACCACATCCCCACAAAGCCAAACAAACCCAACAGTCCATTGACCACATCCGTCAAAAAATCAAAGATTTCAAAAAACCAGACCAATAAACTCTCTCAGTCTGAGAATCAATTTTCACCACTCAATTGCTCAATCACATCACCACCCATACTCCCTGCATTTTTCGTCATCATATCTATCATTTCCTCCTCCTCTTTGAGTTCAATCTGTCTTATCACCTCATAAGGGTCTTCTAAAACTAGACCTTGTTTTGTCGTTGCTTCCTCTACCAAAGCCAAAAGTAGCAACCCCATTCTCCCATCAGTCATTCTTCCTTCAAGCAGCTCTTTTTCCAACACAGTCTGGTCAATAAAGCTTGGCCTATCCATCGAACTCATCACTGTCTGAATAGGAAAATTCTCATCACCTCCACTCTTTTCAACTCTACCTGCCCATACAGCCACCACCCCCTTGGTCGGTTGATACATCTTCTCTGTCTCCATAAACACCTCTCCACCACCCAAAACATGCATCTGTGGATCCACGCTCATACCCACTTCTTCTCTCAGCTCCCGAGCCAGAGCTTCTTCTACGGTTTCTCCTTCATTAACCCCTCCACCGGCAAAACCCACATCATCTCCACCCCATCTAGGACTCTTTTCCCTATTACACAAGATTCCCACTTGCCCATTCTCGACCCTAATCACCACTCCCAAAACTTGATCCCCAGTCGCACAAATTAAATCTCCACTAAAACCATACCATCTAGCCCCCCCATCATTCTCAACCACCTCTTCACTATCAGCACTCTCAATAGGGAAATAGTCTTCAACCCTCTCATCATCTCCCATTCTTTCAATCTCTTCCAAACTTCTGCCTTTGATCCTAGCCATCAACACTAACCTGGTCATATACAAACACGCCAAGTCTTCCAAAACTCTCAACTTTTTCCCATCAACTCCCTCAGCCACCACTCTATCTATCTCCTTAATCATCCCTGCCCATCTTCTTCTTTGTTTCTCCACTCGATAGCTATCTTCAAACTCACCCTCAACTTCACTTCTACTTAGCAATGGAAACACTTTCTGATCCAAGTACTTTGGCACCATATACACACCTGGCAAATCCATATACTCACTCTGGTCTACATCTGCTTCAGACAATGGTTTCCCAAGTGTCAGTACCTCTTGGTTTCCAAAAACAGCCAACCTCCTTACACTAGTGGACAACTTACCCTCGAGATCAAACTCTATCCTTCTGTAAACATCTGGCCTCTGTATATAGGTTTCTCTACTCCCATCGGGCCAAATCTTATACATATACTTAGTCTCACCATCTTTGGGCACATCACTCACGTCACTAATTCCAGTTTCTGCCTGAAAATTGGCATAAAATTCACCTGCATGTTCTTTAAGTTTAAAAACAACAGGTGTGTCAACTACAGCTTCAATTAGTGGCTTTCCCATCTCAATCACACTTCAATTATAGGATATGTTTAAAAAAAGAAAACCACTAGTTTTTATTTCTCTTAACTACCCCACCAAAAACTGACTTCATCAAACTCCCCAGGTCTTTATACTCTTTTGGGGTAATCACTTCTTTATAACCCAATTTTTTGGCCTCTCTTATTCTCTTATCTCCAAATCCTACAGGCCTTAATTCACCCAACAGTCCCACTTCACCAAACACCGCTGTTCTCGCCGGCAAGCTTTTTTCACCAACACTACTTGCAATCGCCAAACAAATCGCCAAATCCACCGCCGGCTCCTCCACACTAAACCCTCCCGCCACACTCACATACACATCTTTGTCTCCCAATCTAATTCCACACCGCTTTTGCAATACCGCACACAATACCTGAAGCCGTGACAACCTCACCCCTGTCGCCACTCTCCTTGGCATCGCAGCCGAGGTCTCAGTCACCAATGCCTGTATCTCGGTCAAAATCGGCCTCGAACCCTCCATCATCACTCCCACACACGACCCACTCACCCCCACTTGAGTCTCTGACAAAAACACACTCGAAGGGTTGCTCACTTCACTAAGCCCCGCATCTTTCATCTCAAACACTCCCACTTCATCCACCGGTCCAAACCTATTTTTTACCGCCCGAAGTAGTCTCAAACTCCCACTCCTCTCACCTGTCAAATACAACACACAATCCACCATATGCTCCAATACTTTTGGACCAGCCAATGATCCCTGTTTAGTCACATGACCCACCAAAAATGTCGATAATTGTAGCCCTTTAGCCAAATTCATAATCCTATTTCCAGATTCCCTCACTTGCCCCACAGACCCTGCCATCCCACTCAAATCACTTGTCGACAAAGTCTGAATACTATCCACAATAGTTAGTACAGGTTTTTCCTCTTCCATTGTCGCCACCACTCTATCGGTATCAATTTCAGGCATCAATAGCACGTTTTCCTTAGCCTTATCACTGGTTTTCTTGTGATTAGACAACCTCTCCAATCTCAATTTCACTTGATCTGGTGACTCCTCCCCACACACATACAATACTTTTCCATGTTTACTGGCAAAATACAGTGTTAGTTGGGACAAAATTGTCGACTTGCCAATCCCTGGTTCACCAGCCATCAACACCACCGAACCCTTAACCATTCCTCCCCCCAACACTTGTCCCATCTCACCACTACCCACTTCCAATCTTTCCCCCACATTGCCCTTAACTTCTGCCCATTTGTACACTTTACCAGACCCTTTTGCCCCACCACCTCCACCCTTTGTTTCCACCACAGCAGTTTCAACTAGACTGTTCCAACTCCCACAACTGCCACACTGCCCACTCCACTTGGGGAAATCATTCCCGCATTGTTGGCAAACATAAACGGTCCCTTTTTTTCTTGCCATAATTTCCTAATTCCTAATTCCTAATTCCTAATTCCTAATTCCTAATTCCTAATTCCTAAAACACTCTACCATATCTATTTTCAATAGATAATTGTAAAATACTTATACATCGAAAACCGGAGAAAAGGACCTTACCAATGTTGTCTAATTTTCAAAATCATCGGCTACAAACATTTTTGATCGCCTTGATTGCATTCGCCCTGCTGGTGGGTATCATCGGCTTCTCAGCCGAAGGCTCAACAACACAATTGCCTTCGCCAATCAGAGCCGGCGACCACGACCAAATCGAAAGCAATCCGATTAGCCCCGCTTCTCAGACAAGTGAAGCAGCAGATTCGGTTCAAACACCACAGTTTGAACCAGTTCCAGTACCCCAATAACCTCCCGTTTAAGATTTGGAATCAGCTATCTATCACCACCATGTCCTAACCGACAAGATAAATAGCTGATTCCACCGATTTCCTTACCAAAAACTCCAGTTAACAAATCTACCCAGTCTATGTATAAT
>CBDUQH010000083.1:0-5870 GCA_965369335.1 uncultured bacterium | reverse complement strand
GATTGAAAGGATGGGGTTGCCTGGTGGAGCTGGGGAGAAAGTGGAGGAGGTTTACCATCGGATTTTTGAAGAAGATTTTGAGAAGTTGTGGAAGATACTGGAGGGCGTAGATTTGGTGGTGGGGTTTAACTTGGATGGGTTTGATATGCCAGCTTTGAAACCATACTATAGTGGGGATATCAGTCAGTTTCCAACTTTGGATTTGATGGTGAGGTTTAAAGAAAGCATGGGGCATAGGATTAGTTTGGATGCGATTGCAGGTGAGACTTTGGGGACTAAGAAAATTGGAGATGGGTTGGATGCGATTAAATATTGGAGAGAAGGTGAATTGGAGAAGTTGGCGGAGTATTGTATGAAGGACGTGGAGATAACCAGGGATGTGTATGATTTTGGGAGGATAAACGAAAAGGTTAAGTTTAAAAACAAGTGGAATGATGTGGTGGAGGCTCAAATTGATTTTGGGTATAAGCCGCCTGAAAATGCGGTGATGCAGATGAGTCTGGTATAAAGAACTCAAATCTTAAATTTCAAAACCTAAAACTGGATGTTTAGTGGGGCGTTGTCTGATGAAGATGGTCGGGTATAATGGCTGGTATAGTTAGTAATATTTTTATAAGGAGGTAGTATGAGTACTGATGAGAAGAAGCAAGAGTGTGTGTGTGATGAGAATTGTGATTGTGCCAATAGCGAATGTGTTTGTGCACAAGTTTGTAGGTGTGATGAAGACGGGGAGTGTTCTTGCGAGATGAAGTGTGTGGATGAGAATGGTGAGCCTTGTGTTTGCAAAAAAGGTAAAGGACATGAGTGTAAAGACGGTGAGTGTGATTGTGAGGGAAAAGAAGGTTGTGAATGCGGAGGCGATTGCGGATGCTCGAAATAAAAAATCTAAAGTCAAAGATTGAAGATAAACTCATCCTAAAAGGGGTGAGTTTATCTGTTAATCCTGGTGAGGTACATGCGGTGATGGGTCCGAATGGGTCGGGAAAGAGTACGTTAGCTTATACGTTGGTGGGGCATCCGTCCTACAGTGTAGCTGTAGAAAATCCAAAATCTAAAACTAAATTGGAGGTGTCAGGCCACAGGCCACAGGGGGCAGTGGATAGTGATCAGTGTTTAGTGATGTTGGATGATGGAAATTTACTGGAGATGAGTCCGGATGAGAGGGCTCAAGCGGGGTTGTTTTTGGCGTTTCAGTATCCGGTGGAGGTGCCTGGGGTGAGAGTGAGTCAGTTTTTGAAGAGTGCTTACGAATCGATTCATGGTACTGAGAGGTTTAGATCGGTTTTGGAGTTTAGAGAGTATTTGCTTTCGTGGGCTGAGAGATTGGAGGTGAAAGAGGAGTTATTAAAGAGAGGATTGAATGAGGGGTTTAGTGGAGGAGAAAAGAAAAGGTTAGAGGTTTTGCAGATGGCGGTGTTGGGGCCAAAATATGCAATTTTGGATGAGACTGATTCAGGTCTAGATATCGATGCAATTAAAGCCGTGGCAAAAGGGGTTGGGGAAGTGGTTGGTGAGTACAAGACTGGAGTGTTGGTGATTACTCATTACAAAAGAATCTTGGAGTATTTAAAGCCTGATAGGGTTCATGTGATGGTTGAGGGAAAGATAGTTGAAAGTGGAGGGAGTGAAGTGGTAGAAAGATTGGAGAGTGAGGGTTACAAATTGTTTGGAGGTGAGGATGAGTGAGGGTGAAAGAGATGAGTTGGGTTTGCCAAACTTGGCAGATGAGATTAGGCGGATGTCTGATGATGAGTTAGGTGATTGGCTAGATGGATTGGATCAAGATTCGGCACATAAGGCAATTGAAGATTTGGGAGATGTAGACGTGTATGACTTGTTTGGGTATGGGGGGATTTATGAATTTGTGAAGAAGTGTAGTTTGAAATTTGTGGAGAATTATGCGAACTCAGAGATGAGTAAGTTTAATTCGTTTGGTTACACTATGGCAAAGTTGGTTTGTGATGTCAGAAGAGATGATCCTGATTTAAATTCGGCAGCAAGGATTGGTGAGTCCCCCATTAGGGAAAAACTGGCTCATGTATATGCTTCAGTATGGACAGCTGTAAAATCTGGGTTGGAGTTTGACGAAATGTTGAATGATCCGGAAAATGTGTTAACGGATAAGGCGAGAGGAATGGTTGAACGGTTGAGAATTACACCAGACGAAGGAAGAGAGTTGGTTGACAGGTTGTCGATTCTTGGTAGACATCATTTTGGCCAGTGGAATGTGCCTGTGTCTCGAATTATTTGGGCAGATGCAGGTGGTGGACATTTGAAGACATTGTTGGCAAGAGAGAGTGAGGAGCACTATACACCAAAGGCATTTAGAAGTGGATTTAGTTTTGACGAATTGGGTGGATGAGGCTGGGTATTTTAATGACTTGAGAGGACGGTTATAATTTGGAGGTATTAATTGCTGGAGGTGTTATGGCGGGTGAAGGAGAAACAAGCAAAGGCGATACAATGATATTGCCTAAGTTTGAGAAAGATATGGAAGAACATCGGCATATTTGGCATTCTGACATGTTGAAAGTGCAAAAATTAACTGAAGCTGAGTTTGGTCCAGGGCTATCTCAAGATGACAGTGAGCAAGTGCAAGAGGGTAAGATTGCTGAGTGTTTGCCTAGGATAAAAGCAGAAAGAGATAGGTTGGTGCAATTTAGGGTTGATAGTTTTTTTGACGAGAGAATGGCATTGTTGTTGATGGATATTAAGTATAGCCATGCTGATATGGACGAGGCAGGTTTGAGAGTTGAGATGAGTCAGAAAGATCAATGTGATCATTTTGTTCAGACGGCTTTGACGTTTGTGAAATCTGGTTACGATGTGTCAAAAATGAGAGAGAGTGTCGTTCAGGGGCAAGGTGAGGAAGTGGCTAGAAATATACCTTTACTCAATTTGGCTTTTGGCAAAGGAGATGAGATGAGGCCGTTAATTGATAGAGTGTTTGGTTGGGCGAGTATGGAGCTTGAAGTTGATAGAGCTGATTTGAGGAAGATGTGGGATAAATACAATGACGTGAGTGAAGATAGTAGGTCTGGGTTTTTGAGTGAGATAAATAATGTAGAAGGAGGATATTACGTTCCAATGATGTTGAGAAATAAAGAAGATGGAAGTGTGTTACCAACTGGCGGAGATAATAAGCCGAACTCGGCAGCGTTTGGTAAACATAGAAGGAGAGAGGGGTAGTGGCTAGGTTTGCGAAGAAGAAAACTGGGAAGTTTGAGGAGAAGGCCGATGTTTACGAACACGGTTATTCTTTTGGGACTGATAAGTATGTGCATATTTCCAAACCTGGGTTGAGTCGCGGTGTGGTGGAAGAAATTTCGGATATGAAGAGTGAGCCGAAGTGGATGAGGGAGTATCGATTAAAGGCATTTGAAGTGTTTGAGAAAAAGAGTGTGCCAGGTTGGGGTGCAGATTTGTCGGCGATTGATTACGATAAGATTCATTTTTATCTAAAGCCTTCTCAAGGACAAGCTAAGAGTTGGGACGATGTGCCAGAAGAAGTGAAGGAGACTTTTGAGAGATTGAAGATTCCGGAAGCGGAAAGGGATTATTTGGCTGGAGTGAAGGCTCAGTATGATAGTGAAGTGGTGTATGGGTCGGTGCAGAAAGTGTTGGAAGAGCAGGGAGTTTTATTTATGAGCATGGATGAGGGATTGGCCAAACATCCAGATTTGGTACGAGAATATTTTGGGAAGGTGATTAGTAGTGGAGATAATACTTATTCAGCACTTAATAGCAGTGTGTGGAGTGGGGGGAGTTTTGTGTATGTTCCCAAAGGTGTGGAAGTGAAAATGCCACTGCAAACTTATTTTCGGATTAACGCTAGTAATGCGGGGCAGTTTGAGAGGACGTTGATTATTGTGGATGAGGGGGCGAGGGTACATTATGTGGAAGGGTGTACAGCACCTCAGTTTGCTAGTGATTCTTTGCATAGTGCGGTGGTGGAAATATTTGTGAAGAAAGGAGCCAGGTGTCAGTACACCACGGTGCAGAATTGGTATAAAAATGTGTATAACCTGGTGACAAAAAGGGCTTGGGTGGAAGAAGAAGGAGAGATGGTGTGGACTGATTTTAATATGGGGAGCAAAGTGACGATGAAGTATCCGAGTTTTATTTTGGCAGGAAAAGGTGCTAGAGGGGAGACATTGAGCATGGCGCTGGCGGGAGAGGGGCAACATCAGGATACTGGAAGTAAAGCGATTCATTTGGCGCCCTATACTAGTTCGACGATTATTAGTAAGTCGATTAGTAAAGATGGAGGAAGGACGAGTTATCGAGGTTTGGTACAGGTGGGGCCAAAGGCGAAGGGGAGTAAGAATGTGGTGATTTGTGATGCCTTGTTGTTGGATTCAAAGTCTAGATCAGATACTTATCCAGTGGATCGGATTTTGAATTCGCAAGTAAGTGTGCAACATGAGGCGAGTGTTTCTAAAATTGGGGAAGAGCAGCTTTTCTATTTGATGAGCAGGGGAGTTAGTGAAGAAGACGCGAGGAAGATGGTGGTGAATGGGTTTATTGGGGATTTGGTGAAGAAGTTGCCGTTGGAGTATGCGGTGGAAATGAACAGACTTATTGATCATGAGATGGAAGGGAGTATAGGGTAGAAACCGGTAAATTTCTAATTGCACTAATTATTCTAATTGATCTAGATAATGACCAATTATCAAGTTTCAAATATCAAACAAATAACAAATGACTAAATATCAAATTCAAAAAGACGAGAAGAAGGAGATTGTGCTGGATGCGCCAGGGGAGTATGTGGTTGAGCTTTTGGGAGAGGGGGCGGAGGTGGAAGTGAGTGGAGTGTTTGAAGTTGAAGGAGATGAGGAGTGTGAAGTGAGTGTGGTACTAATTCATAAGAGTGGAAGGACGAGAGCGGAGACGACTTTGAAAGGGGTGGCGAGAGATAAAGGAAAGATTAAGTTTGTGGGGAGGATTATTATTGATGAAGATTGCCCGGAGACAAATTCTTTTTTGACTGAAAAGATTTTGTTACTCTCTGATGAAGCCAGGGCGGAGGCGGTGCCTGATTTGGAGATAAGTAGTGATGATGTTAAATGTTCGCATGCAGCGACGATTAGTAGTTTGGATGAAGAGCAGTTGTTTTATTTGATGAGTAGGGGGGTGGGGCGGTTGGAGGCAGAAAAAATGATTGTTGAGGGGTTTTTAAAATGAAGGGTGAAAAGTGGTCAGTGCATAGTGATTAGTGTTTGGATTTTAAAACTTTGATCAGAGTAACTAACATTTTTTGAACATTAATGAGTCGAATATTTATAAGATTGAAGGTTGAGTTGGGTAAAAAACCTAAATCATTTGAGAGAATTAATTGTGTTTCGAGTTCGGCACAACTGCCATAGGCAATAAAAAGAAACTGCATGTATTCTTTTCTTGATTGTCTCTGGCAACCTTCTGCAATGTTTGAAGGAATCGAAACAGCACTTCTTCTTATCTGACTGGTAATGCCGTAAAGTTCTGATTTGGGAAATGAGTTGGTAGCGACGTAGATGTCTTTGACTAATGTTTTGGATTTTTGCCAAACCTTAAGATCTTTAGTATGAGCGAATCATAAATCCAATTTAGATAGTTTAGAGTAGAAATTCAAGAGAATTTTACTATTTGTGATTTACTGGGCACTGTTCACTGACCACTAGGCACACTTGCGGTATAATCGGGTTTATGTTTGATGTAGAAAAGATAAAAAAAGATTTTCCAATATTGAAGCGAAAGATACACGGGAAGCCGTTGGTTTATTTGGATAACGCGGCGACGAGTCAGAAACCCAAGCAAGTGATTGAGGCAATAGTTGAGTATTATGAGAATCATAATGCCAATGTGCACAGGGGAATTCATGTGTTGGGAGA
>CBDUQH010000082.1:0-5957 GCA_965369335.1 uncultured bacterium | reverse complement strand
CAATTTTTATTTTGATGAAGTTTATCATGCATTTACTGCGGATTATTATGCCAGAAATGACCCAAAGGGCTATGAGTGGTGGAACCCTTCTCCTATTGAAGGGACGGCCTTTGAGTGGCTACACCCCCCAGTGTCTAAATTGATAATGGGGTTATCTATTCGGTTGATGGGAAATCAGAGTTTTGCATGGAGGTTCCCAAGCGCCGTTTTTGGGGTTTTGGTGATTTTGGCAATATATAAGTTGGCTGAGATTTTAAGTAATGATAAGAGGCTGGCTTTGACTGCTGCTTGGTTGGCTAGTTTTGATGGTCTACTTCTGACTCAATCGAGAATCACTATGAATGATATTTATGTGACTTTTTTTATGTTGATGTGTGTTATTTTTTATTGGAAATATTTTGTGTCAAGAGAAAACAATATAGAAGATAAGAAAAGCTTGTTGTTGGCTGGTTTGTTTGCTGGCTTGTCAATTTCTACAAAGTGGTCCGGTGTTTATGTAATTGGAGCCATTGGTACCTGGGAGTTAATATTGTTGATGGTGCGATTTAAGTTGAAATTATGGCAAGTGTTGGAAGAGAGCGTTGTTTTTGGAGCATTGCCTGCTTTGGTGTACGTAGCTTCTTATGGGCAGTTTTTTTTGCAAGGCCACACATGGCTTCAATTTAAACAATTGCATATGCAAATTTGGGGATATCAGATGGGATTAAGTGCAACACATCCTTATCAAAGTCAACCTTGGCAGTGGGTGTTAAATTTAAAACCAGTCTGGTTTCACGTTGTTTATGGTGAAAAGACGATTGGTAATATTTATGCATTGGCCAATCCAGCAATAGCATGGTTTGGATTACTAGCCATGGTGTGGATTTTATACAAGGTATTTATGAAAGCAGATAAAGTTAGTTTGTTTGTGTTGATTTGTTACTTGTGGGTTTGGCTACCTTGGTCTTTTTCACCAAGAATAATGTTTTTTTACCACTACACTCCAGCAATTCCTTTTTTAGCCTTAGGAATTGCTTTTGGATTAAAAGATTTGTGGGGCAATGGCAAGATTGCTTGGAGAAAGAGTTTAAGTGTGGGTGCGTTTATAGCTTGTGCTGCTTTGTTTGTATACTTTTATCCACACTGGAGCGCTTTGGAAATGCCCAAATGGTGGGTTGAAAAATATTATTGGTTTGACTCTTGGAGATAAATTTCAAAGAACTTAAAAGATTTCTTTTATCTGGGTAGAGTGAGTGAGTTTTTTACTACGATTATCAGGCTAAAAATTGGTGGTTTTGGTTCAATTTGAGTGAGTTGACATAACTAAAAGTGATGATGCTTGAAAAAATATGGACTTAGAGGGCTAAGAGTCCAAGCGCACCTAGGATTAAGAGTAAACCTCCAGCACTCATGACAAAGAGGGTGGGTATACCAATACCAGCTTTGGGTAACTCGGGTGTTTCCTCGGTGCTAGGAGTGATGTTGACTTGATCTTGGTCATCTTCGTTTGAGTTGTCGTTGTCGGGTGTTGAATCTGGGTCAGATTGATCACTGGAGTGAACTTGGGCTATGTTGGAGACAGAGCTGGAATTTGTGACCCGTGCTGTGATATCCAGAGTGGCTGAAACGTTGGCATTGAGAGTACCAATGTTCCAGATTCCTGTAGAGCTGTTGTAGCTACCTTGTGAAGCAGAAGAAGAGATGTAGGACAGTCCTGAAGGAATTAAATCTTCAACACTGACGTTGGTGGCTTGGTCAGGACCAGAGTTGGTGACTTTGATAGTAAAGGTTGTGTTTTGGTCAACCTGAGGATTTGAGTTACTGACCGTTTTGGTTAATGACAGATCAGCGCTAGGAGGTGAATCTGGGGTTGAGACAGAAACTTGGTCTTGGTCATCTTCGTCTGGGTCGTTGTTACCAGGTGTGGAATCAGGATCATCTGTGTTGCTGGTTTGGACTTGGGCAGTGTTGGCAAAAGTACCCTCTTGATTAACTGTGACAGTAATACTGATGGTGGCAGTGGCGTTGGCGTTGATAGTCCCGATATTCCAAATTCCGGTGGTTTGGTTGTAGCTACCTTGACTTGGTGAAGAAGAAACATAACTTAGGCCAGATGGAATTAAATCTTTGACGGTGACACCAGTAGCATTGTCTGGGCCTGAGTTTGAAACAGTAATGGTAAAGGTGGTTTGCTCGCCAACTTTTGGTGATGTGTTGGAGGCTGTTTTAGTGAGTGAGAGATCTGCCTGGGGCTCTTCTTCTTCGGGTGTGATGGTGACTTGGTCTTGATCATCTTCGTCTGGATTGTTGTTGCCTGGAGTGGAATCTGGATCCGGCTCTGTGCTGGTTTGGACTTGAGCGGTGTTGGAAACATTGCCAGATTGGTTTACGGTGACAGTAATATCGATAGTCACTGAAGAACTGGCTGAGATTGTGCCAATGGTCCAAATTCCAGAAGTTGAGTTATATGTTCCCTGACTTGGCGAAGAAGAAACATAACTTAGACCAGATGGAATTAAATCTTTGACGGTTACCCCAGTGGCATCGTCAGGTCCAGCGTTGGAAACGGTGATAGTAAAGGTAGTTTGCTCACCTATTTGTGGAGATGTGTCAGAAGCGGTCTTGGTGAGAGAAAGGTCTGCGCTAGGAGGTGAGTCAGGTGTTGAGATAGAAACTTGGTCTTGATCGTCTTCGTCTGGTTGGTTGTTATCAGGAGTTGAATCTGGGTCTGGTTGATCACTAGTTTTTACTTGAGCTGTGTTTGAAACAGTACCTTCTTGATTTACAGTGACAGTGATTTCTAGTGTCACAGAAGCGTTAGCGTCAATTGCGCCAATATCCCAAATACCTGTTGTGTTGTTGTAACTTCCTTGAGAAGCAGTGGAGGAGATATATGACAGGCCGGTTGGAATTAGGTCTTCAACGGATACTCCCGTGGCTTGGTCTGGACCAGAGTTAGTGACAGTGATGGTAAAAGTAGTTTGCTCACCAATTGCTGGTTGTGTATTTGAAGCAGTTTTAGTTAGAGAGAGATCGGCTTCTGGGTTGAGTTCACAAGTGGTCGAAGTCGGATTGTCTTGAAGGCGACAAGTACTTGATTGCTGATCACAAAAGAGTCCTTGAGTACACTGGTTATCATCGGTGCAAGGTTCGTTACAAAGGCTAGGAGCTACGGCAAAAGTGGTGGTGCATTGATTACCCTCGGATGCTGCAGGCTTGGACTCGGGAGCAGTTGGAGCTATTGGTTTGGTGCCTAACTGATTCAATCTATAGACAGTAAATAAGGTCAAGGCACCTAAAACTAAAGTGACTAGAATTAACCCACTTAAAACGAGTTGTCTTTTTTTGTTGGTATTTTTGTTTAGATTTGACATAAATTAAAGCTGATCCCATTCTTCACAAATATCATCTGAATCACAAGACCTACATTGGACGTCGTAGGTCCCAGGTAGGGTGACTGGGAAGCTGAGTGATTGGCTCGGATTTTGCGAAGAGAATTGTATCTGTGTAAAAGATCCGCCATCTATACGATATCTGAATTCATAATAACTGACTGGACCACTCGCTGTACAGGTGAAACTTATGTTGTCCCCAAGTTTGGGGGTTAGTGTATTGCCTGAAATGCTGGTACAAACTAATGGTTCCCTGGGGCATTCTTCCAGGACTACTTCTTGAGTTAAGACGGAGTCAGATTGTGTGCATTGGTCTGGACTTTTTGATGTGATCCTGGCATAGTATGTACCTGGTGTGTGCTGAGTGGTGTAGGAACATGTGCCTGTATTACAACTGAATTGTGATTGATCTACCCAAGTGTTATCTTCGACCACGTTATCGTTCCCGTCTAAGATGTCGATTTGGTACTGAGTGACAGATTGGTTGTGTTGCCAAGTCCAAGTAATAGAGCTTTGACAAGTGGCACATTCGGCACAAAGAGGAGGAGTAATGTTGTTTGGCGATGGTGCAGGACAAACTGGTGGTGTTGGGGTAGGAGTAGGGCTTGGGGATGGAGCCGGTTCGCAAGAAGTTGAGGATGGGTTGTCAGGCAGCCGGCAAGTGCCAGAATCTTGGTCACAGAATAGATTATCCTGACACTGGTTGTTGTTGTCACAGGATTGGTTACAAGTCAGTTTGGCAACGGTAAATTGCGTAGTACAAACTAGATTACCTGCAGCGGCAGGTTTTGATTCTGGAGCATTTGGAGCGATTGGATTGAGGCCTAATTGAGTGAGACGGTTGACAGTTAAAAGAGTAATGGTTGCCAATATAGCTACGGCTGCTATTAGGGCAAAAAGTAGTAGTTGTTTCTTGTTGTGTTTCATGATGTTTAGAGTGTGTCCCAATCGCTACAAGTGCTGTCATTACATGCACGACATTGCGCCTGATAATCTCCAGGTTGGGAAATTGGAATGCTAAATGATTGTGTGGGTTGATCTGATGAAGCATCGATGGATTGGAATTGCCCTCCATCGATTTGGTATCTGAATTCATATCTAGTAACAGGCCCAGTGGCAGTGCAAGTGAAGTTAATGGAGTCGCCAATTTGTGGATTGGTAATGTTGGGTGCGATACCGCTGCATACGATTGGAACTGGTGTGGGTGTTGGGCTTGGACTTGGCGATGGAGAAGGTGATGGTGGAGGGCAAGCAAGCTCATTTAGAATGGCTAATGCTAAATCTGTATTTTCGTCAGTGATTATGATTTGACCGTCTGCGGCTTGATTTTGATTCCAAGTGTACATTTCAGGGATAGATTGGTCTGTGTTGATCTGGTCGTTGTACTTTGGAGCAGACCAATCGGTGTTGGGTGTAATGGTTTCTTGTTGGTAGTTGATGGTGGTTTGGGTGCCTAGAGTGTGGGTGATTGAGGTTTCTAAATTTTTACAGTGAGCGGTGATCCCTCCTGGCAGTGAAGTATTGGGTTGATCAGTTTCTCTAAAGGTGTATTGGAGGGCAAAGTTGTTGTTGGCGTCGTTGGCAGTAAGGACAAGACTCATGTCAGTATCAGGTAAATCTGACCAATTGGTGAGTATTTTGTCACATTGTGTGATGGCTTTACAGACTTTAAGGCTCGCTGTGGTAGTTACCGGAGGTTGACAAGATTCTGAGTTGGGATAGTCTGGATGGCGGCAGGTATTGGTTTGAGTATTACAAACTAATCCTGATTGGCATTGGATATCTGAAGTGCATGGTTCGTCACAAGTCAAAGCCGAAACTGAAAAATTGTATTGACATGAGAAACTACCTTCGGCTGCGGCTGGTTTGGACTGGGGGGAGGTAGGTGCAACTGGTGAAGTGCCTAGTTGATTAAGTCGATTAACAGTTAAAAGTAAAACTACACCTAAAACTATTATAACTGGAACAAAAATAAGAAAGAGTTTATTGGTGTTGTCTAGTTGTGGCATCTTGTAGAGTTGTTAGATGTTAGATTTGTCCCCAGTCAGTACAAACGTCCCCTGCATCACAAGCTTGGCATTCCACGGTGTAGTTACCTGGACGATCGATAGGAATGGTGGTAGATAGGTAACTTTGGTCTGATGAGGCTTCGAAAAGAACCCAGTCTCCGTCGTCGACTTTGTAGTGGAAGCGATAACTTTGTACAGGCCCAGAGGCAGTACAAGTGAAGCTTGGGGTGTCGCCGATTTTGGGGGTGGGAATGGTGGCATCGATGTTGGAACAAACTAGAGGTTCTTGCTCAGAAGTAAGACTGGCGTCGTCTTGGTCATCTTCGGTGGAGACGTTGTTGCCTGGGGTAGAGTCAATATCTTGTTGGTCAGCTGTTTGAACTTGGGCTGTGTTGGTAATGTCGCCTAGTTTGGTAACAGTGACGGTGATGTCTAAAGTAGCGAAAGTGTCAGTGCCATCGTTGCCGTTGGTGCCGTTTTCTAGTCCTTTGAGGCCTCCAACTGTCCAGATGCCAGTAGTAGAGTCATAAGTGCCTTTGGAGGCTGTGTGTGAGACATAGACTAGCCCATCTGGGAG
>CBDUQH010000081.1:0-6046 GCA_965369335.1 uncultured bacterium | reverse complement strand
TATTTCCTCAATATAATAAAAATTAAAATGGAATATCATCAACATCAACTTGGTCTTCGTCTTGTTGATTACTTGCTTTTGAACTCGAGTTGTCATTGCTAGGTGCTTGTGCGGGGTCATCTCCGCCGCTATCTTGTCCGGAACTATCAGCTGGAGTAGAACTATAAGAATCATCGTAGTCATCATTACTATAACCGCCTGATGAATTCTTAGGAGCACCAAGTGCAATCATTTCGTCGATTACCACTTCAGTTGTAGTTCTTTCTTGACCATCTTGACCAGTCCACTTTCTGGTTTGCAATCTACCTTCACAATAAACTTTTCTACCTTTATTAAGTAGCTGCGAACAAATTTCTGCTAGTTTTGACCAAGCAACAATTCTGTGAAACTCAGTCTCCTCTTGTGGAGCTGAACCATCAGATGGGGTCCAAGATCTATTTGTAGCCAAACCAAAAGTGCAAACAGCAGTTCCACTTGGGGTGTATCTAAGCTCTGGGTCTCGAGTTAAATTTCCAATGAGCATTACTTTATTCAACGATCGAGCAGACATATTTTCTCCTTTTTTATCTCGCCGTAGTTAATACAAGGTGAATATTATTCCACCATTCCAACGACTTACTTATCAGCTCTAATTAATAACTGTCTCAAAATCCCTTTTTGCAACTTCAAATCGGCCTCAAATTTACCAGCACTTTCACTTGGCATTTCAAGCTTCCAAAACAAATAAATTCCTTCGTGATATTTTGCAATCGGATACGCCATCTTCTGCTTACCCTCTTCATCCATCTCCAAAACTTTTCCTTTAATCTTTTTGACCAATGACTCAACACTGGCAATTGCACTACTTAGGCCCTTTTCTTTTAAGACGGGGGCGAAAATGACCGTCAATTCGTACTCTGATTTCATAATAGGCTTGGTGCTAAACTAAGTCAATTGCTTAGTCTACCTCTTAATTTTTAACTCAGGTATAATACCACACCAGGCGTAAAACCGCAACAAACCACTCCCTCACTACCCTTACGCTCCTATCTTAAAATCAACCACGTCTCCATCTCTCATCACATAATCTCTTCCCTCCAACCTCACCTTACCCAACTCCCGACACTCTCTCCACCCACCATTAGCCACAAAGTCTTCAAAAGCCACCACTTCAGCTTTAATAAACTTATTTTCAAAGTCCGTATGGATAACTCCGCTTGCCCTGACAGCTGGCCAACCAGCTGGAAGGGTCCAAGCCCGAACCTCTTTGACCCCAGCCGTCAAAAAGCTAATCAACCCCAACTTGCCATAGGCCACTTTAATCGCTCTTTCCAAACCACTCTCTTTTACCCCCAAATCATCCATAAACATCTTTGCGTCATCATCATCCAAAACTGCTAATTCAGACTCAATCTTGGCACTCACGACCACAATATCTTCAGGATCAAGCTTTAATCTTTCAGCAACACTTTTAACTTTTTCACCTTCAACTTTTAACTCACCTTCTCCCACATTCACCACTACAATCTGGGCTTTATTAGTCAACAAAAACAACTCTTTAACTTCTTCCAACTCCTCATCACTCAAAATCTCAATCGCCCTCTTTGCTTCATTAAAACCAACCTCTAACTTTTCCAAAACAGCAGCCAATTTAGGATTTTGCCTTTGAGCATTTGGGCTTTTGAACTTTTGGGCTTGAATTGTCTCCAAATCTTTCAAAATCAACTCGCTAGTGATAGTTTCATAATCACTTTCCAACCCCTCGCCGGTTCTAACCACATCTCCATCTTCAAAGTCACGCACCATATGAGCAATCAAATCCACCTCTCTAATATGAGACAAAAACTTATTTCCAAGCCCTTCACCTTTATGTGCTCCAGCCACAATCCCAGCAATATCCACAAACTCCACCGTAGCCGGTACAACCGGTGGTCTAACTTTATCGTTCTTCTCAACTACATCAGCCAACGAGTCCAGCCGGCCATCCGGCACTGGTACTACCCCTACATTTGGCTCAATCGTGGCAAAGGGATAATTAGCTGCCAAAGCCTGCTGCCTCTTTAACAAAGCATTAAACAGTGTCGACTTCCCGACATTTGGCAATCCCACAATCCCGACTGATAGGCTCATACCCCAACTTTTCGGTAGATGTTAGTGCAATTGGTATGTGTGCGCATATTTCTACTCGACTCCTTTCTAATATTGTGACTTTTTCTATTATATCGCGGATCACTTGTTTTTTATTGTCCAGATCTAGAGATTTTATAACTTTTGTGGCTTCCGAGGCTAATTCCTCAAACTCTACGTCTGTTAATTGCTGCTCAACTCTTTGCTCGACTTCCACCAACTGTCTCCGCAAGGACGTTTTTCTGCGCTTGGTCTGCTTCATTAGTTCGGTGAATTGGTCAAACTCCAGGCTTCCTGAGCCATAAGCTTTGGCGTAGCGCTCTTCTTCTGACACTACTTTGGCGATCAGCTCGTTTAATCTTTGCTTTTCTTTGAGGTTACTGTCCTGATGGGCTTGCGACTTAAGCCACTTCTTAGCGTGCTTTTTAATAAGTTCCGGTTTGATTAGATACTTCTTAAGCTCTTTCCATACTGCTTTATCTAAGACCTGGGCGTTCACTCCCTTGGCATGACACTTCCTATCTTTTTTTCTGATCTTGTGGATTCTTTCCGAGCATCGGTAGTAGAAGTGTCCGTGTTTTGAGCTACCATCTCCTGCTCTCCTGTTACCACAGCTGCAGTAAATCTTCCCTGTCAGCAAGTAGTCAAACCTTCTATTTTTCCTGGCGTAGCGTTTGTTGTAAGATAGTTTCTTCTTGATCTTTTCATACAAGGAAACATCTTCAATCAGTGGAGTCACTCTATAAGGAATCCATTCTTCTCTGGGTCTTCTCCTACGACTGCTTTTCTTAATCTTTTTGTATTTGCCGTTCGTACGTGGCTTCTTGGGGACTACCGCTTCAGACTTGTTGTAGTACACAATTCCGCTTACATACGTCTCACAACTCAGTAATCTGCGAATCGGTCCCTTGGTCCAAAACTTGCTCTTTCGCTTTCTAGGAGGGATTCCTAAGTCATACAGTCTTCGTTTAATATTGTTAATCGACATCCCCTCATACCCGAACCAGTGCCAGACCATCCGCACTACCCTGGCTTCCTCTTCATTTATCTCTATCCTAGCTGGTGTGGTGTCGGTTCTTTTAATGTACCGATAACCATACTTAGCATTACCGTTTATTAATGCCCCCGATTTTGCTTTGTAGAGCTTGCCTCTTCTAAATCTCTCTGCGATCTTGAAACGCTCATACTCGTGGAAAATCCCCATCATTGATTGCATCATCATCTCTTCTGGGGTTTTAGCTTCAATATCATGCAAGGAGATAAATTCAACCTCTTTTTCTCTTAACTCGTCTAGGATAACCTCTTGATGTACAAAACGTCTGGAAAGCCTGCCTCTGTCATAAACATATAGCAGTTTGAAATGTCCTTCAGTAGCTGCATCCCTCATTGCATCCAGTGATGGTCGTTCAATTATTTCTCCACTCCAACCGTTGTCGATATAGATGTGTTCAGGTGGGATGATATTGCCATCGCTCAAAATCCGCCTTTTAGTCTCCTCAATCTGAGATTCAATCGTGGCTTGCTGTTCTTGTCTAGAGGTCGATACTCGTGCGTACAGGGCTGCAATCTGGGATTGCTTTCCCTGGAGTTCGCCAGTATTATTGGTGTTAGACATTAAGCTGTTCATGTTTTTTGTCTATGCGGAGGTCTTGCTGTCGCTAGCGAAAGACCTCTGTTTTTTTGACTAGGTTTAAGTCATATTTTTCTCAAATAATTCATCCAGTTTTTTACTACTAATTCTCCAGGCTTTACCCAACTTGATTGCTGGAAGCTCTCCTCTCCTCGCCATACGATAAATGGTTATCTTGGCGAGTTTAAGCCTCTTGGCTGCTTCGTCTATAGTTAGGTATTTTGTCTGTTTCATTTTCATATTGAGCCTGAATTCAACACAACATTACTCTGAACACTTTTTGTAGTCAATGATGAGCTTTTATAACCTTTTTTCATTACTTTTTTGTGCGTATTTTTATCACTTCTTTGCCTCTTAATTAAGATATTTCTCATCGCAATGCGAAACACCAAGTCATATACCTTCTCCAGCTTTTCCTGGTTTATAGGGCTTGCAGATTTGATCGTGATTTCTGGTGGAACTACTTTTCTCATAGTTATTTATCGGTTTCACTTCTTAATTTTTTCTTGTTGTAAAAATCGATCACTAGCTTGTCTATTCGTCTCCCAAGTTCCTTCTCCTCTGGAGTTAAAGGTTTTTGCTCGTTTTCGTCTATCTTGGCAACAACGGTATGTCTACCAGTAACCAATCCCATCTCCACCCGGTGCATTTCCCAAGCGGTCTTCAAATCACTCATTGAAACGTACTCCCCTCTTTCAAGTTGTTTGAGCTTCAAGTCCAAGGCTCTCCCAAAGGCGATGGTGATCTTATAAATCCGTAGTTTTGCGATTCGCTTGGTTTCCTTTTTAAGTTCTGCCAAATCTTCATTGACTTTCATCTCTTTACGCTTAACCCAATGGTGCTTTTTGGACCAGTTCTTTAGCGTTCTGAGAGTGACAGGTTTCCCAAGCTGCTCTCTATAAATCGGTGAAAGGTTGGTGTAAGACTGGTGAAATATCTGCTCCCAGGCTCCAAGAGCTTTGCCAAGGCTCCCAAGCTCGCAATACAGAAGCCATGCCGTATATTCTTGAGCGCTTTCTCTAAGCATTCTGTCTGTTGATAGTTTCGTTGATTTTTGCTTCATAGTGAGTGTGTTTCCAAATAACTCCTAACTTTCTGGTTAAAAACTGCGCCGGGATTTTCAATGGAGTTATCTTGCCTAATCTCACTGCAAAACACGTAAAACCTGTCAGAAGGCAAACCTCTTTTCAAGGCTTCCAAATAAGTGGTCTTAAAGGCAAGTGGGTTGAACGGTTCCAACTTCTCCCATGCTTCCAAAGCTGCCACCTCTCCTTTAGTAGTCGCCTTAAACTTCTTGGGATTAATAACGCCATTCCCCTTGTAAGTTTTATCAGCGACACCATTGGTCTTAGATTCGCTTTTATTTAATTCATTTCTATTCGCCTCGCTTTTATTCGCTTGGGTGGTCGTGCTGTCGTCACTTGGTTGACGGCTGGTTGTCTTTTGGTTGTCATCGTCTTTGCTATAACCAGGCAAATCTGAGGGTGTAAACCTATCTTTTCTTATTCTTTGGTGACTATTCCATTTAACAAACTCAACAACCCAATCATCATTTTCTTGCCAATAATAAATAAGTTTTTCGTTTTTTAGCTCCTGAAGGTATTTTTCAATGCGTTTGTGGGACCACTTGCTCATTGGCACTACTGTGGCTTTGACAAATTCAGGCTCTCCTCGTAATCTGCCCTCATCATCTGCGTGAGCAATCATCCAGGTAAACAGTAGCTTGGCTGATAAACTCAGCCTGTTAACTTGGAGTGATCTCGATATCTTTTGGTGTAACATTCTTGCTTTTGCCATAGTTATCTGTCTGCATAAATGCGAGCCTTGATTCTCCTGAGTGCATCAAAATAAGCACGAGGTTCAACTCGTGTTTCTCCACGCCAGTAGCCCCGGACTTGTTCATCAAGCTCTCGGGTTTTACTAAATAGAAAAATTGCTTTTCTGGGGTTTGTTTTGTCTATCGACTCAATTGGAAAAAGAAGGGAAAGAAAAGCGACCAGCGCCAAATCTGAAGATTCAAATAGTGAATTTTGTGTTTGTTTACTCATTTTGATTCTCATTAAAAAAGCCAGATTTTTATTCTGGCTTGAGCTTAAAATACGAAATCGGAACCCTGCAATTAAGGGATATTAGTGGAAATTAGATGAAATTGGGGGCAATTTACTCCTCGATAGTTAAAGTAAACCCTCTATTGGTCACAATCTTAACTGGCACCTTCTTATTTACAAACTCTTCCCTGAGCTTGTTGATCGTATTTCTCATCTGGGAATTAAGCTTGTGATTCTTTCCCCGCTTGTGAGGATATTCAAG
>CBDUQH010000080.1:0-6053 GCA_965369335.1 uncultured bacterium | reverse complement strand
ACTCTTTCCTTGTTTCGTCTTTAAGTTGGTCTATCTGCCTTCGAAAATAGTTGGCAAGCTCAGTTTGGTTTTGATTCACTGAAGATTCTCCAGTACTGAAACCTTCTGGACTAGATGCGCCTGTTTGAGAGTCGAATGATCTGAGCGGCATTTACAATTTCCCTAAAAATCTTTTTGCAATTTTGTGTTTGTTGGATTTGTTGTGGCCTTGTTTGATGAAATCTAAAATTTTGTTAAAAGGCCAACTGCTTATGTCTTCAGTCTGGTGTGTGTTTAAATCATATTTAATCAGTACGACTGGTTTGCCAGTTTCATTTTCAGTGCCGTCACCTATTGTTACGTGTTCATTGTAGCGAATGCTTTTATCTACATTTAATTTAGTGTCAAAGGTAAGTCTTAAATTTGAGCCTGTAAGATTCTTGAAAGCAGGGGTGTTATTGAGCAAGCTTGCTTTGATTAATTGGTTTGGCTTTTCATTAACAGTGTAAATGGAAGTGATTAAGCCAATGCGTTTGTAGTTTTTGATATTGTATGGACTTTGAGTAAAAAAGCTATTTATCTCGGTGGCGATGTCGGTAATAAATTGTACTTTGCAATCTAAAGTTATCTTTTTGGCTTTATTGATTGAGATTAACAATTTATCTTGACTTATATTGAGCCGGACATCATCTTGATCTCCCTTATTGAATATCGTAGCCAGCCTTGTGAGGTCGTCAGGAAGTTCAGGAGGAATTGGGTTTATGGTAGAGTTTTCTTTACCAGCAAGGTTTTGTTTTTTCAGAGCTGTTTCTAGCTCATAAGGATTGTGGATTTTTAAGTTGTTTGGAAAAAGGGCTATTTGAATCTGATCGAAAATGATGTTCATATATACCTATTATATTACAGGTGTGAATTGATTGTTGTTGGGTTTTGTTCGGTGTGGTATTGTGATGATTATTACAAATAGTGAGTTGGTCGAAGGACAGCGCTTTGCCACGTACCATGCGGTACCTGGCTTCGCTAGATCCTGCGCCCTTCGCTTCTGCTCAGGGTAAACTAGCTCAGGATGACAAGTTTGGAGGTAGATATGGGTTATACAGTTACAAAATATCCTGAAGGGACATTTAGCTGGGCAGGTATGTTATCTTTGGACACTGAAGCTAGCAAGAAGTTTTTGGTTGAGCTGATGGGTTGGGAGGCTGAAGATATGCCTACAGGTGGCGGCCCGGTGTGCACCATGTTTACCAAAGATGGACACAATGTGGCGGCGATGAGTGCCATGCCTGAAGATGGCAAAGGTTTACCGGCCCATTGGAATAATTATGTGACGGTTGATGATTTGGATAAGTCTTGTGCCAAGGTCAAAGAGTTGGGTGGTGAAGTGTTTATGCCAGCAATGGATGTGATGGATGTGGGAAGAATGGCTGGGATTAAAGATCCTGGAGGAGGAATGCTGATGCTGTGGCAGGCCAAAAAGCATATTGGGGCTGGACTTGTGAATACTGTGGGGGCGATGGGTTGGAATGAGTTGTATTCAAATGATGTGGAGGCCTCAAAGAAGTTTTTTGAAGGTATGTTTGGGTGGACTTATGAAGAAATGGGTGGAGATGGCTATTTTGTGATTAAAAACAAAGGACGGATGAATGGTGGGATGATGGAGATTACTGAGGAGATGAAAGAGGTGCCGGCTCATTGGTTGCCATATTTTACAATTGAAAATTTGGACGAGAGTTTGAAGAAAGTGAAAGAGTTGGGAGGCAAAGTTCACAAGGAGATCGATAATCCTCAAGTTGGAAGGTTTGCGATTATTGCAGACCCTTCTGGAGCAGTATTTACAATTATTCAGTTGAATCAGCCTGCTGATGAGTGGGAAGATTAGGCTGGAGTAAAATAGAAGACAACTGATTGTGGCCTAAGCTTGGGATGTGTTGGACTAATAATCTCGGTTCTGATATGGCTGTTGGTGTTGTTGCCGTTCATAACCAATGAGAAGGTTTGGAAGGGTTGGGATGGGTACTGGTTTTTATCGTTTAGTTCTACTATAGGGTCAAGAAAGCCATGTACCTTGGGTGTGAGTTGGAGCTTAGCAAGAGTTTGGCCTACCCAAAAAGTTGGAGTAGTTGTTGGATGGTTGATTGATTGCAGATGTTGATCGACTTGTTGTCGATTGTGGTTGTTAGATTCACCATCGTCTATTGTGAGAGGATTTGAATTGGGTTTAATGTGTTTGGCGAAGTCGGGGTTGAGAAATAGCTTTAGACCAACAGGTTGTGGAGGATAATTTGGGTCGGGGTAGTAGGCAAAATCCCAATCTTCACCTTGTTGACCGTGGATTTGTATATTTCCTTGTACAATACTATCAATTAGATCCTGGCCATAAAGTCGATTTTGTTTTGAGTAGTATAGGTTGAAAAACTTTTGTCCTCTTAACAGTTTTAAATTAGTGCCAGAATGATTGGTTACAGGGATATATGCTGTGTTGGTACTAACATCTATATTACAACTGGCAAAGTGACCAAAATCTGGTGTGACTTCGAGACCTAGTTGAGCATACCGGCTGCGGGTGTGGGGATGTAGGACTGAAAGTAGGTAGGGATCTTGTGTTGGAATGGGCAAGTCATCTAGAGGTAGTGTTACAGGAACTAAGCTGAGGGTGTTTGATGGTAAAACTACCTCTTCTGTAGTGGCGATGTCTGGGCTGACCCACAGATTTTCTCTAAGTCTTGAAAACATTTGTCTATATTCAAGACGTTGATAGAACAATAGTTGATCTGTTGGCGTTATT
Organism: uncultured bacterium; assembly: GCA_965369335.1. Classification (GTDB taxonomy): domain Bacteria; phylum Patescibacteriota; class Microgenomatia; order UBA1400; family CAYNFZ01; genus CBDUQH01. Next base: position 3,289 of record CBDUQH010000080.1, on the reverse strand, counting down.
TCAGTCCTAGGTTGAGAAAAATAGGCATCAAGGTCTGTGGGAGTAAGTTTATAGTGTCCATTTTCAAAAATGTTCATTCGCGAATTATATCCTGGGTTAGAGGAGTTTCAAAATGAAGGTTTTTTGTTGTGATTGAAAGTTTGAGTTTGGAGTTTATTTATCGGCTTCGATGGCTTCGATCTCTTTGAGGTGGGCGGCGATGGAATCAAAGTATGCACCAAGGGAGACGGTTTGACCTTTGACTTTGAACTCCTGATCAAGGGTTTTTTGGAGTAAAGTTTTTTTGCCTGAATAGTTGGTGGTAAGTTTGGTGATTCTGTGAAGGGTTGCTCGAACGCTTTTTTCCATGTATTCATCGATGACTTCGTTGTATTTGCCCAGGAGTTTTTGGTCGACGTTAGTTTTTTTGGAAAGTCTAGTTTTAATCAGCTTTTGAGCTTTTTTAACTTCTTCAAACATTGTTAATATTCTTTTCTCTCTAGTCATGATGGTTACCTTAGCTAATTTCAATGGCTTATTATACCCTATTTTGGGGGTTATTGAGTAAAAATCTTAACTTTAGAGTGGAAATTGTGATTAGGAGTAAATTTTGGTAGAATCGTGCTTTGATAACACATCTGGTGCGATTGGGGTATAATTACCCACAAGCGCCAGTAGCTCAGCTGGATAGAGCACCGGTCTTCGGAACCGGGTGTCGGGGGTTCGAATCCCTCCTGGCGTACCCTTCGGCTTCGCCTCAGGGCAAGCTGGTGAGCAAAAAAATTAAAAGACAAGTTATGCATTACTTGTATATTTTGGAGTGTAAGGATGGTTCTTATTACACCGGCATAACTTGGAACATTCAAAAAAGAATTAGACAGCATAATTTGAGGATTAAATCTTCTTTGCAAAAAAGCAAGGTACCTGTAAAATTGGTATACTTTGAATCGTTTGACAACATATACCTGGCTGCAAAGAGGGAGAAAGAAATTAAAGATTGGTCAAGAATAGAAAAAGAGAAGTTGTTTAAAAAAAAGGTGTAGGCTTTGATAAGTTTACACTGAGAACGTAGTATACGTTCGAAGTGCGGTGGTAGCTCAGTGGTAGAGCGTCTCGTTGCCAACGAGAAGGTCGCGAGTTCGACCCTCGTCCGCCGCTCCCTGTAGGATATAGAATGTTTTTGGTGAATATGGCTGTGATTCTATATTCACGCTCCCCTATTCTTTATTCTGCCTTATTGCCGGATGGTGAAATGGTATTACAGCGGCCTTTGAAGCCGATTTTCTAGGTTCGAATCCTAGTCCGGCAGCTAAGAGAAAAGGACGGCTTATGCCGTTCTTTTTTGTAATTTGTTTAAACTTTGTTTTGCGTGGAACGACGAATCTGCACATCAAGTTACGAAGTAACATGAGAAATGTATCCAGGCAATATGCCTGGGATACCTAGTCCGGCAGCAAATAAAAATAGTCGGTTTAATCTCGGCTATTTTTGTAGATTGTCTTAGAGTTGGAAAGTTGCTTTAGCATTGAACCTGCTACCAAGTTTGTAAGCAGTATTGGTTGATTACTTTAGCTACAATTAAAAGAGGATGTGTGTGTGGATTGAAAGAAGTGTGTTAAAGCTGTTATCGGAAATGAATTTGATATAATACCCTATAATAATTTTCTCAAGAGTTGTAAATATGAGCAGAGAGTTTGAGTTTAGCGTAACCCCCGATTTAGTTAGAGCCAAGATGATGTTGGCAGGCTACGATGATTTTGTGGGAACAAATTGGAAAGGAGATCAGGTATCTGATGAAGAGATTAGTAGTGTTGTTGAGCAGTGTTTTTGCCTTTGGGTCAGAGTGTATTTTGATTTTAAATCCTGACAATCCTGAGTTGCTAGAAGCAATAAACTACTATCCAGTGTCGGTCGAAAGAGCTAGTTTGATTTATCATTATCATAGAATAGCTTCAACGCTTTTCCCTTACAATTTTCCAGTAGTAGAGGCTAGTGTGGGAGCAAATTATGACGAACTCTCTAAAGAGCAAATGATACGTGATGTACATACAGGTACTGCAAGGCAAAGAATTTTTGGAAGACCAATTAAACACTATAGGTATGACTACAACTCAGGAGGATTAGTGGTTCGACTAAGCAATGTGGCCAAACGTTTTGTTAGAAAAGAGAGAGATGTTAAATATCCGTTACATAAGGCTTTTGCTAAAATGAAAGAATTAGGTTTTGTGCCAGAAATAGACAAGCAAAGAGGTAATTTTGTGATCAGTAATGATGGTGGTGAGTACTACATTGAGAATTTTAAAAATGTTCTTGGAGAGTTTGATCCTGAAAAAACAAAGGAATACATGATAAAAAAAGGTTTTGGACAAGAGCATATTGGTTTAGTAATTCAGTCTACACATGAAATAACCCAACTTAGAAAGCATGTGGGCTGTGATCAACCTAATCCAAGATTGGCAATTATAGAGTCTATTGAGGGATAATCTATTCCTAGAGATTTAAGAGGTTGAATATGTCTGAGACCATAGTTTTAACGTCAGCAGGGTTGAAAGTGCCGATTGTGGGTGATGAGATTGTGAAGAGGTTGCCTAAATCCCCTAGTGAGACAAAATTGGCACACGTGATTACTGCTTCGAATGTAGCAGATGATACTGACTACGTGGATCGGGATAAAAAGGCAATGTTGAATTTTGGATTTGATGTGGTTGATGTTGTACTTGAGGGAAAAGATGAAACTGAGTTGTATGAGTTATTAAAAAGGTTTGATGTGATCTATGTACAAGGAGGAAATGGATTTTATTTGTTGAGGCATATTCGAAGAAGTGGTTTTGATAATGTGGTGAGAAAGTTGTTAAAAAAGGGAGTGTGGTATGTGGGGGTGAGTGCGGGGACTTATGTGTGTTGTCCAACTATTGAGATGCATAATTGGAAGAGAGTCCGAGAGAATTGGTATGGGTTGGAGAGTTTGGAAGCAATGAACTTAGTGCCATTTTTGGTGAGTGTTCATTACAATCGAGAAAAGTATCGAGAAGAGTTGAGTAAGGCAATTCCTAGTGCGAGTTGTGGGGTGAAAGTGTTAACTGATGAGCAAGCTTTGATGGTGGTGGATGGTAAGGTGGAACTGATTGGGGTTGAGCCAGAAATTAAGGTTAGTGAGATAGTTTAAGCAGTTTTGAATGGGAAAAAATTAAGAGTGTGGGTGTGTTTTTTAAGAAGCTGTGTGGTTGAGATTGCTCCGTGGCTGAAGATAGCGCTAACTAGGAAAAAGATTAAAATGGCAAACCAATTTGGAATCCACGCCCCTACTAGT
>CBDUQH010000079.1:0-6093 GCA_965369335.1 uncultured bacterium | reverse complement strand
GTGTGTGTCTACAAGAATGAGGTTGGATGCCCAAAGTTAAAAAAAATTGAGTTCTTAATGGTTTTAATAACTGATACAAGTTTATTAAATGTTTTATCATTTAGGCTTGGGAAGGTTATTGATGACTTTTTGTTTTAAATCTGAAAAAGTCAATTCTTTAATTTTGGGTTTGGCTATTATCATGATGTCGAAAGGAATCTTTAAAAAATTTGGTTGATTAAAAATTTGATACATTTGTCTTTTAAGCTTATTTCTAACTACATCACTGTTGTCAATTTTTTTGGAAATTATAGTGGTTAGCCGTAAAGAAGATTGGTTGGGTTTGTAGAATATTAATAACTCGGGAAGATGCCTTTTAGTGGCGTTTGAAGTGTCGAAATCTTGTCGTCCAAGCGGATAACGATAGCGTTTAGCAAGCATGATATAAGTATATATCACCAAGAATTAGATGGTTAGTTTGCTTCTTCCTTTTTTTCGTCTGTTTTTGAGGACTTGTTGCCCAGAAGCTGTTGACATTCTTGATCTAAAGCCATGAGTTTTTTGGCGTTTTCTGTTTTTGGGTTGATATGTTCTTTTCATACTTAAATAAGGTTGATGATTAAAGAGGGTTGATTTTATCAAAGAGTTGGAGAAATAGGAAGGGTTTCGTATTTCTTGGGGGTTGACGAATTGTGGAAAACTTGTTTTTATGTGGAAAACTATAGTTGTTTCCTGCCTGAAAGAGAAGAGATGCAAATAGATGAAGTTTGGCCTCAAGCTGTAAATGAGTTGCAGTTAAATGTTTCTCAATCGTTGTTTGATTTTTATGTAAGGAAGTTAAAACCGATTTACATCAAAGAAGAAATTGGGGGGGGAGTACACGTGGAATTGAGTTGTCAGTCGGTGTGGCATCAAAGGGAGATTGAAAAACGGTTAAAATCTCCCATAGTTGATGTTTTACAAGGCATATTAAAAAGACCAGTAGAATTGGGGATAATTGTAGATACTAGTGTTGAGCCAGAGTCTTTTGATAATCCTGATTCCTTGTTTTCAGAGCAGTCAGTTCCCAGAAGTGAAAATGATGTGAAGGAGAAAATAACAAAATCTGGACTGTCTGCTGATTTAAGTTTAGAAAGCTTTGCTGTTTCTTCATCTAATGAGATGGCCTATGCTGCAGCAAAAGCAGTGGCAGCAAATCCTGGTAAGGCATACAACCCTTTGTTTTTATATGGTGGAGTTGGGGTAGGGAAAACTCATTTGATGCAAGGTGTTGGACAAGAAATCCTAAAGAAAAATGATGGTTTAGAAATGATTTATTGTAGTGGGGAAGACTTTACAAATGAAATTATTGATGCAATTCGACGAAAAAGCACACCACGTTTTAGGAAAAGATATAGGCAAGTGGATCTCTTACTGATTGATGATATTCAATTTATTGCGGGGAAAGCATCGGTTCAAGAGGAGTTTTTTCATACTTTTAATGCTATTACAAGAGAGGGGGGGCAAATAATAATGACCAGTGACAAACCTCCTAAAGACATTGATTCGTTGGAAGAGCGTTTGAGAAGCCGTTTTGAGGGAGGATTAACTATTGATATTGGTTTGCCAGATTTTGAACTTCGGAGTGCAATACTAATGATTAAAGCAAAACAATTAAAAATTGACTTAAGTACAGATGTGGCTCAAGTTATTGCCACTAAAGAGACTAACACGAGGTCACTACTTGGAATTCTTAAAAAAGTTGTGGCTTTTTCAGTGGCGAGGAATACTGAAATTAGTGTTGAGATTGCAATGAAAGTGATTGGTCAAGAGAGAGAAGATGAGGAAATGATGTTGAAAAATTTATCACCAGAAAAAGTGGTTGATTTGGTCTGTGGCTATTTTTCCCAAGATAAGTTGGCAGTGCTGGGAAAAAGTAGAGTAAAACAACTGACACTACCTCGTCATGTGGCAATGTTTTTGCTCAAAGAGGATTTTGGACTGGGATATGTGGAAATTGGACGATTGTTTGGAGGGCGTGATCATACTAGTGTGATGCATGCTGTTAAAAAAGTGCATTTGTTAGTAAAAGCTAAAAAAGAGGTCGGTGGTGATGTTGATCAAATTAGAAAAAGTTTTAACAATTAGTGTGGAAAAGGTATTGGAAAAGCTTGTGGATAAAAATGAGTAAAAGTGGAAACATTAACTTGGCAGAATCTGTTTTTTATGCTGATTTATGGATCTTTTTTATATCATACTTTTTCCACCAGTATTTGTAGTTGTCCACAAAAACATGAAGTTATACACAGGCTTTTCCACAAGTTTTTCGCAGGTTTTACACACAGAGTTAACCCAAAAACTAAGTCGAGTAGTGTTTAGGAAATCCACAAATCCACATGACCTACTACTAAGACTAGTATGAAAAATAAATTAATTTAGTATTATTAGTAGTTGAAAACTAAAATGGGGGAAAGTGATGAAAGTAGAAGTTTTGCAAGAAAATATAGTAAAAGCATTGGCTGATGTTTCTCGTTTTGTTGCAAACAAACCAAGTTTGCCGATTTTATCAACGATACTGATAAAAGCAGAAGAAGGGAAGCTTGGTTTGATGGCCACTAATATGGATACAGGAGTTAAAGTTGAAGTGCCTGCAAAAATTATTGAAGAAGGTAGAGTGGCTGTTCCTGCAAAGTTAATGTATGAATATGTTAATTTGTTGTCGGTTGGAAAATTGGAATTGGGGATTTTAGAAAATAGCTTACAGCTAAAAACCAAAGAAAGAGTGGCAAAAGTGAGTATTGCTGATGCAGCTGAGTTTCCTGAGATGCCAGAGTTTGATGGAGAAAAAAAATGTGAAGTTAAGAAAAAAGACTGGGAAAAGATTGTTAGATTGGTTAAGTTTTCGGCTTCAACTGATCCAGCCCGGCCTGTTTTGTCTGCATTGTTGTTTGACTTTTCTAGGAAAAAAGGGTTGAGAGTTGTGGCAACAGATGGATATAGGTTGAGTTTGTTGGATAAATTGAATGTTAAAGAAAATTTAGGTGTGGAAAAAGTATTGGTTCATTCGGGAGTGGTGGAAGAAATTGGTCGATTGGTAAAGGATCTAGATGTTGAGTATATTGAGCTTAAGTACTCTGAAAAACAAAAAAGCTTGGCTTTTTTGTTGGATAATACATGGGTAGTAACTAGGTTAGTTGAGGGTGATTTTCCACCTTATGAAAGAATTTTGCCTAAAGATTCAGAAATAGTGATTAAGATTGATAGGTTGGAAACATTAACAGCTATTAAAGCCGCGTCGGTGTTTGCAAGAGATGGAGCTCATATTGTTGGGTGGGAGATCAACAAAAAAAACCTTAAAGTTTTTGCTTCGGCGGCTAATGTTGGAGAACAAGAAAGTTTTGTGGATGTTGAAAAAATAAAAGAAGGATTAGGAAAAATCTCATTTAATAGTCGTTTTTTAAGTGATTTTTTGGGAAGCGTAACTGATGATTTAGTTGAATTTGGAATGACTGGAGAGTTACAACCTGGTTTGTTTAGTTGTGGTGAAGAAGGCTTTGTTCATGTAATCATGCCGGTGAGGACACAGTCGAGAAGTTAGTGTGCGGTAATAATTCGGCTATTATGCGGAAATTAGTTGTTTCCAGGAGCTTGGTAGAGAGTTTTAAGTGGTTGTTTGGGAGGTGTCGGGGCTTGAATGGAGTTGCTGTTTTCCTGGTTTTGAAGTGGCAAAGTGGGGAGTGTGGGAGTATTGGGTTGTGTTTCAATTGAAGGATTGTCTTGAATTGGAGGTGGTGTTGTGTTTTCTGTAATAGGTGGAGTTGGAGTTAACGTTGGTGGAGAAGAGGGAGTGGAAACAGACTCTTGTTGTTGAATTTGTTTTTGTTGTTGCTTCATCTGGGCAACTTCTCTAGGGTTGGTGGTGATTAGTTTGTGCTCTTCTGGGGAGGCCAAAACTTTGATAGCTACATGATTTTGTCCAGCAAAAAATAAACCTTCGCCGACGTCGGCAGCAAGGAGAAGCCTTTTTTCACCTTCAGATAAGTAGAAAGTGTTTACAAGCTTGTCGATAGCCGCAGTTGATTGTTTGAGTAACAGTTGGATTGATGAGTTGGTGACGATTGCTTTGCCGTGGTCTGTTGAGAGGAAGTCTTCTACGTCCTGAGTGATAGTTGTAACTCCCAAATAGTATTTACGGGCACGTTTTGCGAGTGAGTACAAAAAAGTAGCTGAGTCGGGGTATTTCATTAAGTACCAAGCTTCGTCGACAATGAGAAGTCTTTTTTTGAGGTCTCTTTTGACTCTGGTCCAGATGAAATCAAGGATGATAAACATAGCAATTGGACGTAGCTCCTCTTCCATTTCTTTGATTCCGAAGACTGTGAACTGGTTGTTGATGTTTAGGTTGCTTTTTTGGTCAAAAATTCCTCTAAAAGAACCCTTGATAAACTTTTCTAATCGATAACTGATTTTTTTAGCTTCTTCTGTTTCCATGCCTAAAAGAGCTTTGTATAGGTCTTCCATTAGAGGTGGCTCTCGGTTTTGAGTGGCTGGATCAGGAGTAATACCTTTGGCTTTATATGCGGCAATTAGAGCCCTGTCGATGATTGCTTCTTCGGCAGCAGTAACGTCGCCGAGCATTATTTTAAGTAAAGAGTGGAGTGAGAGTATTTTAAGTCCGAGTTCGTTTTCACCCTCTTCGTAGATGTTGCTTAAGTCAAAAGGGTTTATTTTGACGGGGGAGTGAAAAGTGAAATCGATATATTCACCTCCGATAGCATCGCACATGGTTTGGTATTCGTTTTCAGGGTCGATGATGATAACTTCTGTGTCAAACATTAGAGAACGTAAACATTCGAGTTTTATGGTATAGCTTTTACCTGCGCCTGATTTGGCGAAGACAACCATGTTGGCGTTTTCCATTGAGAAACGATCAAAAATTACCAAAGAGTCGTTGTGTTCGTTGATGCCGTACATGATACCTTTACCAGATGTGAGTTCTGAAGAAGTGAAGGGAAAGGTGGTTGCTAGGGAAGTTGTATCCATGTTTCGAGTAACTAGAAGTTTGTCAATTCCCAGAGGAAGGGTGGTTTTGAAACCATCTTCCATTTGGAGTGTGGCTGACTTGGAAATGATGAGGAGTGAACCGAGTGTAGATTGGATTTGTTTGGTGATTCTGTTTAGTGATTCTAGAGATTCTTCGGAGAGGGTGATGTATAGTCCAAATTGATAAAAACGTTCTGTTCCTGCAGCCAGCTGCTCCTGAAGAGTACGAGCATCTTCTAGTTGGAGTTGGGTTTCAATTTGGGCAATTTTACCTTGTTTGATGTCTGACATGATTTCGGCCTCCATTTCGGTGATTTTGCGACGGAGGTCATCCATGATGGCTTTGCCTTCAATTGGATAGACAAACATGGAAATTTCTAGAGAGTGGTCAATGTTTATTAAGGGAGAAAGCCAGTTGGCTGAAACAAATCTAGGGTAGCCGGCGATAAAGAGAGTGCGAACGTATTTGTCACCAATTTTAAGATGATTAAAGTCAACTTCAATGGCTTCTGGTGCTATTAAGTCTTGTGTGGAAACCATCCCAGAAGCAAACTGCTGGAGGTTTTTTTGTAGGTTTTGGTCAGTTGTGGGTTGTTGTGGGTTTTGGGGTGGAGAAATGAAGGGAATATTGAGTTTCATAGGTATAGCCCTAATTGTAGCCTATGAGAGAGCTTAGTTCCAAGAGTTTTTTTGAGGCACAAAAAAACTGGGAGAACCCAGTTTTTTGGGTTTTGTTAGTTGTTAGATTGTGTAGCGTCTGGAGAAGCTAAATCTAGAGCTGCTGAGTTTATCGCTTCTTGTGGGGAAGAAGTTTCTGGTGTCGATCCAGGTGATGCGGGGGGTGCTGGGGATACAGGAGTAGCTGGTTCAAGAGGATTTACTGGTGGTGTGTTTGCCTCTGTTGCTGCTCCACCCATTACTGGTGCAGTAGGAGCAGTTGGACTTGGTGCTGCAGGTGGTGTAACTGAAGGAGCTGCTGGGGATGTCGGTGCTGTTGGCTCTAGTGGACTAGCTGCTGGTGTGGTGGTGGCATCTGCTGCTGCTCCACCCATTACTGGTGCAGTAGGAGCAGTTGGACTTGGTGCTGCAGGT
>CBDUQH010000078.1:0-6171 GCA_965369335.1 uncultured bacterium | reverse complement strand
CTATGATTGTAGTGACCTCCTCCATTATTTTTGATAGCAGTCTCCACATCCATTGGCACATCATTCAAATTCTTCAGTAAATCTTCAATGCTCTCCACCTGTAAATTCTCCACACTTTCCAAAGCAGTATTCAATTTATCAACATATCCTTGATGATGTTTACTGTAATGAATCTCCATTGTCTTTGCATCAATATGAGGCTCCAAAGCCCCAAACTTATAGCCTAATTCTGGTAACTTAAACATAACTAACTCCTTTCACCTCGCCGAAGCTTTAGCGTAGGCGGGCAACTAATTTATTTCAGAATCGCAAACTATTATCGTCGTACCCAACACCATACAAAACTAAACTCCAAAACTCAACCATAAATATTTTTTACCCAGCCCAACACTATTCAAATGGTATAATAATCCAGGTTAAATAGTGTTGACTTTTTTCTCAATCCACCCCAAAGGAACCTCCCATGGAAACTATCATCCTCATCTCTACTCAGTTGGATTACAAAAAGTTCTGGGAACAAAACCAGGAAGTTTGGGTCGTAAACAAACTCACCGTCTTTAACCTCCCAGAAGACAAAACCATTAACAAGTTCAGAGGACAAGTCACCCAAGCCCGCCAAGAATTTATCGACCAACTCAACCAAAACTCCACCTCCACAGAAAACTTTGAAGTTGATTGGCCCATATTGGACGGACTTATGTCCTACATTCTCGAAAAACTCCACCCAAAAACTCACCAAATTGCCGTCCGAGAGCAGACTCGACCCATGTACACTCTCATCCACAGTTTTACCTTCTAATCTTTCACCGAGAGGTCCAAACAGCACTAGCCTCTCGCTTTACTTTCTACTCTCTCCAAACCGATAAATCAGCCCTGCAACACGTGGCCACAGGAAAAACCCATTCGCCAACTCAGCCTTCACACCCAAAGTCACCAACACCACTGCCATCCCACAATCCACATTCATCACCAACTTCTTTCCTTTCTGTTTCTCTAGTTCAGCTTCAATCTTTTTCGCCCGTTCAATCCACTTTTCACTTATTCCTAATTCCTTAATCCTGCTAAAAAGATACTTCGTCCTCGGGTCAAAATCTGTATAAACCCTATGTCCAAACCCGGGGATTCTTTTTCCTTCCCCCAAATATGCCTTCACCAATTCCTCAGCACTTCTATTATCCTCATAAAAAATCTTCATCAGCCCTTCAATTGCCCCCCCATGACTCGCATCAATCTTACTCACCCCAGCTTCCACACTCCTCAACAAATCCTCTCCAGCCTCCCCCGCTCCAATCGTCGCTTGAGCCGACGGTGACCCATCCCCATGATCCACTACCAACACCATCATTTCCTCCAAAATTTTTGCTTCATTCTCCTCCGGCCACCTCCCCAACCAATAAAACAAAACCACTTCAGTCAACGACTTCTCCTTCACCCACACCAACAACTGTTTCTCATCAACATCTTGCATTGGTACCTTTCTTTAACTCAAATATTTGAATTAATTAGATTCTAATTCGATTTCATCAGTTTAGTAACTTCATTCAACCTACCCACCACTTCCACCCCCACTTCCTTAAACATCTTAATCTTCCCTTCTCTGGTATCGGCTTCACCCTGAATAATCGCTCCAGCGTGACCCAGAGGCACTTGTTGTGGCAAACTCTCCACAAACGCCCCTGCAATAAACACCACCAACGGTTTAGTAAACTTCTTCTTTTTAATCATCTCCACAACTTCACTTTCATAACTTCCACCCACTTCACCCACCATCAACACCTTTTCTGTCTTCTCATCACCCTCAAAAAACTCCAACACTTCCGCCGGCGTCGTCCCAATCAAAAAATCTCCTCCCACGTGTACCACCATCGACTGTCCAATCCCCGCTTTAGTCAACATATCAGCCATCTCTGAACTCATCCCTCCCGATCTAGAAACTATTCCCACATTTCCTGGTTTAACCGAAGTATTCTCCACTCCCATCAACTGCCCCAGCTTAAACTCCTCAGGAATCACCACCCCCAAAGAAGACGGTCCAATTATCCTTACGTTTTTTTCTTTTGCAATCGCAATCATCTTTGCAGTATCCTTCACCGCCACACCTTCACCAATAATATGCAAAATCCTCATTCCCGCATCCACCGCCTCTTTAAAAGCTCCCAACACAAATTGAGGTGGCACATAAATACAACCCACTTCACAATCTGGAAATGCATTGCGTGCATCAACTACAGAGTCAAACACCGGTACTCCCAACACTTTCTCTCCAGCTTTACCTGGTCTCACTCCAGCAACTACTTTTGTCCCTGAAGCCAACATAAACTCAGCCGCCCTTTGTCCTTCTTTTCCAGTCAAACCTTGAACAATTACTTCAGTATCTTTATTCAACTTATCCAACATCATCTACCCTCCACCATCTTATTCATCTTTCCAATTGCTTCTACAATTGGAGTATTTGCATCATAAACCACCAAATTAAGCTTTAAATCTTTGCCCAAATCTTCAAGCATTTTTTTAGCTTCATCCATCCTTGGCCCATCTCTTCTCACTACAATAGGATATTTTGGCTTCATCTTCCTAAGCACCTTTGCAAACCCACTTAAAGTTTCCACCTGGTCTGTGAAATTAGCCTTCCCACCCACTAAGATCACACCTTTTAAGCCTTTTTTTGACATCACGATCTCACTCAACCTTTCAACTTTCCATTCAGGAGGATTACCACTAAACTCAGTATAATTTGCTGGCTTTAACCCATAACTCACCATCGCATCCATCGCCACCAAACTAGCTCCCCCTCCTGCAGCAATCACTCCGATATCACCCTCCAAATCCAAATACACTCTCCCCACAGCTCCTCTATGATCCTCAGCATCTATCTTCTCAGCTTCCAACTCAGCCCACGACTTTGCTTTCCCCAACATATTCCTCTCTGGCAATTCCCACTTTTGCCTAAAATTACCCGCATCATCACTCACTACTTTCGCATCCAAAGCTACCAACTTTCCCTCTTTAGTCAAAGCTAACGGATTAATCTCCGCCAAAAACAAATCCCTCTCCCAAAACAAACTCCAAAGTTTCTTGACCACATCTTCAATTGACGAAGCTGGCAAACTACCTATGCCAGCTTTGTCATCCCGTCCTGCATGGCGAATGTGTTGAGCCAGGCGAGACGGGATCTCTTTACCTGCTATATCCAAAGGTATCTCAACTACTTCCCTCATCTGCTCCACATCCACTCCTCCCTCACCCAAAAGCAAAACCACTCCTCTGGTTTTCGTCGAATAAGTCACCGACACATAAAGTTCTCTCTCAATCTCGCTCGCCTCTTCAACCAACACTTTTTCCACTTTCTCTCCATCAAACTCTTTCCCCAACAAACTCTTCACAAAACTTTTCGCTCCATCTTTATCATCAAACAACTTCACCAACCCTCTCTTCCCTCTCTTCCCACTCAAAACTTGAGCCTTCACCACCACTGGATAATTAATCTCCAAATCTTCAATCTCACCCACTGAACTCACCAAAAACCTCTTCGGCACATTAATACCCGCCCCTTCAAACAAATCTTTACCTTCATATTCAAACAGTCTCATGCCCCAATTCTACACTGACTTTATCCAAAAAAAACCACTATCAAACAAAAAAAAGGGGCAATGCCCCAAAAGACATTGCCCAATCAATTCATCGTATAGGCGAAACACTAACCAACGGCGACTTCAACTGACACATTAAGGATCTCAATCCAATGTGCCACTGGTAGCCGCGTCTGGCAATTCACGGCTAGATAGTCATTGGGATCCAATGAATCGTCATCATCAAGAATCAAATCTGAGTATTCCACGTCTGGTTCATACGCCCTAATGGCGCTGTTCCAAACAGGGTCACCATAAACCAGCACTTCAGTTTCCGCCCGAATTCCGTCCACATAAACATCCGACCAACTACCAAACGCATCCTTTACCAACCAACATACATCTTCAGTTTGTTCCACCGACGTGGCTCGTACCCGATAGGTTGGTTCAGCCACTTCTTCTTCCGGACAATCTGGATTTCCCGGATGGGTATTCATATATGGAAATTCCAAATCACCAACAAACAAACTAAGAGTATAATTTTCTGGCAAATCAGGCACGTCAAACGTCAAAGTACCACCGTCAAAAATTGTCCCGCCAATCACTTCATCGGCATCCAAATTTTGAACTGAAAAATCTACCGGCACTTCATTGTTATTGAAGATCATCCACCACAGCGTTTCGGACCCACACCGCGGCAACGGCATAATTCCATACACATCATCTGTCTGTGCCGACACTGACGAAACCGAATATAGCGAAACTGGCAACACCATCATCACCAGTACCAACAAAACACACAATTTACGCAACATAGTTCCTTTTCTCCTTTGTTGCTTTTTCCGTTTTCTTGGCTCCGTTAATTTGGCCAAGCTATCAGTAGCTCAAACTCTTAAGCCACCAATAGCCCAGCCAAACTCACCTATACTATGTAAAAGAACAAAACTAGACTCTCTCGCTAAACCGCTCTAGGAATCACAAGCAAATCTAATCATTCAGTAAAAGAATCTTACATCCAAAGAAATTCAAATTCTACTCCAGGTTTATCCAAACAGCAACTAACCCAACAACTCATCAATCAGCTTGTTAGAAAAATAAAGTATTCCTATCCCCACTATCAAAGAAACACTTCCACTCAACACTGGATTACCTGGAAAAATCAAATGATCAAACAAAGTCCAAGCCCCTCTCCAAAACAAAATTAACCCCAACCCCACCACCACAGCCTTAACCAACAACTTCCGCCGCTTTTGCTTGCCACGAACCCTCATTTTTTCTAACCAATCTACTATCATAGTCCCATTCTACAAACTTTACGACACTATGGACAACTATGGGTTCAACACCAAATTAACTTTTTCATCATCTACCAAACTTACGAAAGCTCCACCATATTTCTCTTTGTTATCAGGTACAGCTAACTTCGACCTAACAAAGACACAAAAATCTTCCCACTCATCATCATTCATATTGCCCGTCACCTCACCATACCACAACGCTCTTTTTACCATTGGCAGGTATTCAGCTCCCTCTAACACCCTCTCTTTTGAAACACCTAACTGCAACCCAAATTTTTCAACATCATCATCGTCAAACTCCAACAGACTAGGGTCAAGATCGTGATACTCTATCAACAAATCAACAAAGTGTTCCTCGAAATCACCACCTGCGGAAAACTGTAACAGTTCATCATAGGTAACCAAATAGGTATCATATCCATGATAAGGTATTGCCTTCCAATCGAGTCCAGACGGTGCTTTTAAAACCGATTTTTTCCCATCTTTAATAGTTAGATAATGAGTATGGAAGTGACTTGCCAACTCAACCTTTCCAAATTCTCTCAACACGTTCTCAACTACTTCCACAGAATCTTCATCTCCCTTAACCATTAATCTTCTCTTATCTTTAAACACGAATAAAGCTACTTCAAAATCCAGCCTCTCAGCACAGTCCTTCAACAGACCAGCATCAACCCAACCTTCCAAAAACATCTGTTTAGGAAACTTGTCAGGTTGGGCCAAAAAGTCATAGACCTTTTCTTGGTCAACCGTGAGTATCCGTTGACCACTTTCATATCTTTCAAAATCACTCACAAAACCCCCTGGCTAATTCTCCAACTTCTCCTTCACCACTTCCTGCACTACTTTCCCATCAGCCTTGCCTTTAGCTCTTCCAATCACTTGCCCCATCAACTTACCAAACTCATTAACTCCCTCACCCATTAACTCATCAACTATTCCAGCTATCTCTTCCCTCCCCATCTGCTCCGGCATAAACTCCATCAGCACTTTCAACTTATCCTCTTCTTCAACCACGTCTCTTCCAACTTCTTTCATCTGTTCAATAGCATCTTTTCTCTTTTTCACCTCTTTAGAAACCACTGCCACAATTGCTTCATCATCCAACTCTACTTTGGCATCAATCTCTGCGTTTTTTATTTCACTCCACATATACCTCAAAGCATCCAACCGCACTTGATCACGATTCCTCATCGCCTCTTTCACTTGGTCCTGAATTTGTTGCCTCAACATATCGTACTCCTTATTTCTTATTTCTTATTTCTTATTTCTTATTTCTTATTTCTTATTTCTTATTTCTTATT
>CBDUQH010000077.1:0-6189 GCA_965369335.1 uncultured bacterium | reverse complement strand
GTGTTTGGGAGTGGTGGTGGTTTTGGTGTTGGGTGGGTGTGGGAGAGGTGTGGGTGAGAGTAACAATAAAGTTGAGTTGAGAGATTATGTGACTCCTGTGGATGAAAGAGAGTATCGAGAAATAAGGGTGGTTGGCAAAGAGATGGAAGTAGAGATAGTGAACAATGCAACAAAGATCACCTTGGGACTTTCTTATCGAGATGAGATTGGAGCTGAAGGGATGTTGTTTGAATTTGCGGAGGCCGGTAGGCCAAGTTTTTGGATGAGAGGGATGAGATTTGACTTGGATTTTGTGTGGATAAATTGTCAACCTTGGCCCAAAGGTGAAGGTGTGGAAAGTGAGTGTGAAGTGGTGGATTTGACAAAGAATGTGCCAGCACCAAAAAACCCCGACATTGAGCTGGGTTTGCCTACTTATCAACCAAAAAGTGAAGTGACTCATGTGTTGGAGGTAGTATCTGGTTGGGTGGCTGAAAATGGAGTAAAAATTGGGGATAGAGTGGCGATTTAGAGTAAAAAAATCAATCTTGACATGTATACTGGGGGGGAGTATAAATGTGAAATTACAAACACCAAATTTTAAACGATCAATTTATGGATAAGACGTTAACTAAAATAAAAAAGATTGAAGGCCAGATTTCTGGGATTAGGAAGATGTATGAAGAAGAAAGGGGCTGTTTGGATATTGTTCAACAAATTGTGGCGGTGAGAAGCGCTTTGGCTTCGGTGGCAAAAGATGTGCTGACAAATGAAGCAACAAGATGTGCTAGATCAGAAAGTAAAGAAGATGATTTTGAGAGAATACTCAAGACTTTGGTTAGTTTGTAGTGGGTGATGAGTCGTTGTATATTGAGAGTAAGTTAAGTAAATAGTAATTATAAAAAAAATAGAGGTACTATGGGTGCATTACACATAAAACAAGACGAATTTGAAGAAAAGGTATTAAAGTCAAGCAAGCCAGTGTTGGTTGATTTTTATGCAGATTGGTGTGGTCCTTGCAAAATGGCGGCACCAGTTTTGGATGAGTTGGCTGATGAAGGCGGGGACAAGTATGCGGTGATTAAGATTAATGTTGACGAAAACCAAGAACTTTCTGGTGAGCATGGGGTGATGAGTATTCCAACTGTGATTATGTTTAAAGATGGTAAAGAAGTCGATCGCAAGATTGGGTTTGCAGGAAAAGATGGTTACTTGGAGCTGATTAAACAGGCTGTAAACTAATAATAAAAAGAATAAAGGTTGTTATGGACGGTGATGTGAGAAAAGTGATTATTATTGGTTCGGGGCCTGCTGGATACTCTGCCGCTGTGTATACCTCAAGAGCTGAATTGAAGCCGTTGATGATTTCTGGAGAAAAGAACGGTGGACAGTTGATGTTTACCACAGCGGTGGAAAATTATCCTGGTTTTGCTGAGGGTGTAATGGGCCCTGATTTGATGGTCAACATGAGGAAACAGGCTGAGAAGTTTGGGACTGAAATCATTGATAGGAATGTGACTGAAGTGGATTTTTCGGGTGAGGAGAAGATTGTTAAAGTTGGTGATCAGGTTTACCGAGCCAAAACTGTGATTGTTGCCACCGGAGCTGAATCTAGAATGTTGGGAGTACCCGGAGAGGAGAGGCTTTTGGGTAGGGGTGTAGCAACTTGTGCTGTTTGTGATGCAGCCTTTTACAAAAACAAAGTTACGTTTGTTGTGGGGGGAGGAGATGCAGCTATTGAAGACGCTATGGCTTTGACCAAGTTTGCTTCCAAAGTGACAATGCTGGTTAGAAAAGATCAACTTAAAGCCAGTAAGATTATGGCCCAAAGGGCAAGTGAACACGAGAAAATTGAGTTGATGTTTAATAGCGAAGTCAAAGAGGTTAAAGGAGAGAATAAGGTTGAGAAGATTGTGGTGGTGAATAACCAAACTAAACAGGAAGAAGAATTGGATGCTGATGGAGTGTTTGTGGCGATTGGACATGTGCCAAGTACGAGTTTGTTTAGGGATAAAGTAGCTTTGGATGAGAAAGGGTACCTGATGACAGGGTTGAATGGTTTGTTGGATCGAGAGGCAGGTGAGGGACATGAAGGAATTAATGAACATTTGTGGCTTGAAGGATATCCGACAATGACTTCGGTGAATGGGGTTTTTGGAGCTGGTGATGTGGTAGATTTTAGATATAGACAAGCGATAACCTCGGCAGGAATGGGGTGTATGGCTGCGTTGGATGCAGAGAAGTTTCTTGGAGGTGTCGGAGGAGGTAGTTGGTAAAAAGAGTTGATTTGTGTGGTGGGTGTGTGAACGTATTGGTATAAATAAAAGTTTTAAGAGGTAAATTATGTCTAATAATCCTTGGAAGAGTGCGGTTAAGCAAGTTGAAAATGTGAGAGAGTATTTGGAAATGAGTGACGAAGAGTTTGAGAAATTGATTACTCACGATAGAGTTTTGAAGAAAGATTTGAAATTGAAGATGGACGATGGAAGTGAAGAAGTATTTAAGGCTTTTAGAGGTCAACACAATAACTTGTTGGGCCCGTATAAAGGAGGAATTAGATATCATCCTCAAGTAAGTGAAGATGAAGTGAAGGCTTTGTCAATGTGGATGAGTTGGAAGTGTAGTTTGGCAGGTCTACCCTTGGGTGGAGGTAAAGGTGGAGTTATTGTTGATCCACATAAGCTGAGCGAGATTGAGTTGGAAAAGTTATCTAGGGCTTGGGTAAGGGCCTTTGCAAAAAAGATTGGGCCAGAAGTTGATGTGCCCGCACCGGATGTGAATACAAACGGACAGATTATGGTTTGGATGGCTGATGAATATATTGAAAATTTTAAATCTCAAAACCCAAAGGCCAAATCTGATGAATACAATAAATTAAGAGCTACTTTTACAGGAAAGCCTGTAGAGAATGGTGGGTCTTTGGGGAGGATTGAAGCAACAGGCAGAGGTGGGTTTTTTGTGTTAGAAAACTTGGTAAAGAAACTGAAATTAAAAAAAGAGGAAACTACGATAGCAGTTCAGGGGTTGGGGAACGTGGGGTTTTGGTTTGCAAAATTGGCGAGTGAAGCGGGATATAAAGTGGTGGCGGTGAGTGATTCGAAAGGGGGAATAGTGATGAATGATCAAGTTTCAAATCCCAAATCACAAAATGGGTTAGATGTAGATAATGTGATGGCACATAAGAAGGCTCATGGAAGCTTGAAGGATTATGAAGGGGTAAGAGAGATCAGTAATGAAGAGTTGTTGGAGCTTGATGTGGATATTTTAGTGCCTTCGGCGCTTGAAGGTGTAATACACAAGGGAAACTCGGCAAAGATTAAAGCTAAAGCTATTATTGAAATGGCTAATGGGCCAGTTACTCCTGAGGCAGATGTAGTACTTACTAAAAAAGGTATTGTTTCGGTGCCTGATATTTTGTCGAATTCTGGTGGAGTTAGTGTGAGTTATTTTGAGTGGAAGCAGAATTTGGATGAAGAAAGTTGGAGTGAAGAGAAAGTAAATAAGATGTTGCAAGATAAAATGGATGAAGCCTTTTTAGATGTTTGGGAAGAGTATGAGAGATTGGGGAAAAATAAAGTGAGTATGCGAGTGGCTTCGTATGTGGTGGGAGTTGGAAGAGTTTTGAGGGCTTTAAGAGAAAGTAAAGAATAAAAAAGATGGGGTTGGTGTTGACAGAATAGCCTGGTACAAGGTATCTTGTAAAAGCGTAAAGTATATATATATGGAGGTTAGTTATGCCATCTAGTACAAGTAAGCCAAAAAGTTTGGGGGAGTTGTGGGGAGGGATGGATTTGGCGTCTAAACTGATTGTAATGATGACGTTGGGGTTAATTATCGGCGCGTTTTTCTTGGGTTATTTTTCAGGTCAGCTAACAGCTTTAAAAGGGAAAGGCGTTTTGGGTGCCAACAATTTAGGCGCAGCTCAGCCCGCTCAACAGCAAGCTGCGGCTGAACCCGCTGGCCCTTTGAGTGATGATCAGTGGGAAGAAGTGTTGGCTAATCCAGCGGCTGTTAAAGGTGATGAAGATGCTAAAGTAACTATTGTTGAGTTTACAGATTATGAGTGTCCTTTTTGTAGTCGGCACTTTACCCAGACAGACCCACAAGTACAACAAGAGTATGTTGATACTGGCAAGGTTAGATATATAACTAGAGATTTACCTTTACCTTTCCACTCAAATGCTCATATTGCTTCTCAAGCAGCTAGATGTGCTGGTGATCAAGGAAAGTATTGGGAGATGCACGACGTTTTGTTTGAAAATCAAGAAGAATGGTCAACGGGTGACGCGGCAGCTAGTTTTGATGCATATGCTGCAGAATTGGGTCTAAATGTGGGTACGTTTAGCTCTTGTGTGTCCAACGAGACACATGCACAAGCTGTGGATGATGACTTGGCTTTGGCTGGAAGAGTTGGAGCAAGTGGAACGCCAACTTTCTTTATTAATGGGCAAATATTGGTTGGAGCACAACCTTTTGAAGCTTTTAAAACTTTGATTGAGAAAGAGCTCTAAGAACTGAGATATAGATATAAAATTAAAACCCCTGGCTAGTCCCAGGGGTTTTATGTTGTTGTGGAAGAGTTGTGGGTTGATATAATTGGCTTATGTTAAAGAAACTATTATGTCTGGTATCAGTTTTTTGTTTTGGTCTGGTGGCTAGGCCTGATTTGGCATGGGCTCAAGGTAACACTGGGAGTTTTGTTTTAGAAAATGTTGCGGAAGCAACTGATTCGGCCGAAGCAAGTGAATCTGCTGAGGTGGCCAGTGGATCGGCAAATTTGGTGAGAAGGATAACTGAAAAGAGCAGTGATATTACTGAGACTGAAGGAGAGGCAAAAGGGAAACTGGAAAGGTATGTATTGGAGAATATTCGAGGAAATTTGAATCTGACCAACTTTTTGAGAGTGTCAATAAGGTCTGCGGTAACCAATGGGGTGCCGGCAAATACAATTGTTTTGGTACTGTTATTTCCGATTGTGACGGCACTGATAGCTGCTTCAAGGCATTTGGTGGGGCTTAGGGGATTTGGTATTTTCACACCAGCGATTGTAGCTGTAGGGTTTTTGGCCACGGGACTAACTGTAGGGTTTTTGTTGTTTTTTATGATAATTTTGGTGGCTACAGCTGCCAGGGTGTTAATCAGACGGTTGAAGCTGCCATACTTGCCAAGGACATCACTGATGCTGTGGGTGGTGTCGATGACTGTGTTGGTGCTGTTATTGGTGTCTCCTAGTTTAAATTTGCCAGATTTGGCTAGTCTGTCGATCTTTCCAATCTTGTTGATGGTGCTTTTGGCTGAGACTTTTATTGAGGTGCAAAATAAAAGAAGTAAAAGTGAAGCAATAGAGATGACTTTGGAGACGTTGCTTTTGGCAGTATTTTCTTATTTTGTGATGAATTTGGAGATGGTACAGAAGTTTGTGATTGTGAACCCAGAATTAGTGATGTTGAGTGTGGCTTTGTTTAACATATTTTTGGGTAGGTTTAATGGTTTGAGATTGTTGGAGTATTGGAGATTTCGGGAAATACTAAAGTAGGTTTGTATGACAAAGGCAAGACAAATACTTGGTTTGAATGCACGACAACAGATGTTTAAGTCGCTAAACTCTGGTAGGGCGATGAGGGTGTGTAACTCTAAGTTATTGACTAAAGAAGTGTTATCCGAGGCAGGTGTGTTAGTGCCTGAATTGTACGCAACGTTTGATTCTATGGAACAGGTTAGAGAGTATGATTTTGGGAAGATAGAAACTTCGTTTGTGGTCAAACCTTCGGCTGGAAGTGGAGGGAAGGGTATTTTAATTATTAGGAAGAAGTTGCCCCAAAAAGACCGATGGTTGGGGGTGGATGGACGAGAATTAAGTGCTGACGATATTAGGTTGCATGTAAATGATATTCTTGAAGGTCAGTATAGTACTTTTGGTGTTACTCATGAGGCGTTTGTTGAAGAAAGAGTCCCTAGGCATACAGCCTTTAAACGGTACAGTTATAGGGGAACACCGGATGTTAGGGTGATCGTATACAATAGTGTTCCTGTTATGGCAATGTTGAGGTTGCCAACTGAAGAATCTGAGGGAAGAGCTAATTTGCATCAAGGTGCAATAGGGGTGGGTATTGATATTGCTTCAGGAGTGACCTTGCAAGGAGTAAGGAAAGGAAAAAAAGTTAGATTTGTTCCAGGTTCACAGAGAAAATTGAATGGACTGAAGATACC
>CBDUQH010000076.1:0-6260 GCA_965369335.1 uncultured bacterium | reverse complement strand
AAGGAACCGATATTCCCAAAGAATAAACAAACAAAAGCATTGCCCCATGTACTGCAGTCTGACTAGTTGCCGCTAAGGTCAAAATCGCCCCCAAAACTGCCCCTACACAAGGAGTCCATGCTGTTGCAAACGCCACCCCCACCAAAAAAGCCCTCCCATACCGCATTTTCTCAACACATCTAGGCAAGACCAGCCTGTGCTCTTCTCTTAAAAGAGGTACCTTAATTACATCCATAAAAGACAAGGCAAACACCATCACCAATACCCCCCCCCACCTTTGAATCCAAACTTGATTGGCTCGAAACACACCACTCAAACTTGCCGCACTTGTCCCAAGTACCACAAACACTAGCGAGAAACCCAACACATATAGTAACGACGACACCAATACTTGTTTTCTATAAGCTTTGTTGTTGCCCAATTTTAACTCCTTCACACTCACTCCACTCACATAGCTAACATAAGCCGGTAATAGTGGCACCAGACAAGGCGCAAAAAAACTAACCAATCCTGATCCAAAAGCCACCAAATAAGAAACTTCCATAAACGATAGTCTACTACAAAACCTTGTCCAAATCCGTCACCAATCACAAAGCTTTAGGTTTTGGGATTTTGGATTTGAGTTTATATTACCATTCATCCAAACCAAGCTCTGCCCTCACTTCATCTGTCATCATCTCCGGCACCCAAGGTGGATCAAAGGTCACCTCAATCTCCACATCTTCATCCACATCAAAACCACCCAAAGGTCTCAAACTTTCTTTCACCATTGTGTTTATCACTCCTGCCAACGGACACCCAGGCGTCGTCAACGTCATCAAAATCTTAATTTTCACCCTTGAACCCTCCCTGGCCCCTGTAACCTCCACCTCGTATATCAACCCCAAATCTACAATATTCACGTTTAATTCTGGATCAATCACTTCCCTCAAACATTCATAAACCTTCTCTTCACTCACAATTCCATCATTCTTCATACTCTATGCTTTATACTAAATACTATATACTCTCTCACATACAACCAATTCCGCACCGAGGCGGAATTGATCTACATCGTAATATAAAAACTAATTACGCAGATTTTTTCAAAACAGGCATACCTGTTCGTTGTGTTTCCACAACTTCGTAACCGGCTGGAACTTCATCCAAAGCACCATCACGAACGTCACGAGCGAAGAAATAAATGGTTTGTTGACGACCATTTTTAAGAGTAACGTCTTTTTTGTGCAAGT
This sequence comes from uncultured bacterium, assembly GCA_965369335.1. Taxonomy (GTDB): domain Bacteria; phylum Patescibacteriota; class Microgenomatia; order UBA1400; family CAYNFZ01; genus CBDUQH01. Next base: position 5,028 of record CBDUQH010000076.1, on the reverse strand, counting down.
GATAAGTTTGGCCTTTTGAGTTTGTGTATGAAAATGCCATAATTTCGCTTCACCTCCTTTGCTGGACAAGCAATGTTAGTAATTTCCTTGAGGAGCCCAGATAAGTACACACTATAGCAACCTCAAGAATAAAATGCAACAACTCGAGTTGCATCAATTGCTAATTTAATTGTTAAGTCTATTCGAATGAACCTTCTAACACAGGTTCTTCTGGTGTTTGGTCATTTACTTTCTCTCTAGTAACCTGAATCTTAGCCTCTTCACCGAGGTCAACTCCAGACGAGGTTTCAACCATCCAACCACCTTTAGCTTGTTGTAATCTACCAAGTAAAATTTGATTCTCAGCTTCATCAGAAACTAAATATGCTTCATAAAACTCACCAGACTCTGGCTCGGGCAAAGCTGCCAAAACAGAGTATTCTCTAGCTTCATCTTCAACTGCTTCACTTACAGTAGCTACTCCAGCAGAGTCACCTCCCGAAACATCTTTGAGAGTAACTCTTGAAGCATTTTCTGGCACTTCTTTGTTAAAAGAATCCAACAACTCTTGTGCCTTCTGTTCAGCTGCTGTATCGGCTGTATCTACACTCACCTCATCAGGCTGTCGACTCTGTCTAAACAAAAAGTACCCTAACCCTCCAATAACCAAAACAACTGCTGCAATAGATAACCACTGCTGTCTATCTTCATCCATGTCTCTCACCTCCTTCCAAATTATATCTAAAGCACTTTGTGCTTGTATTCAGTACAAGGCGCTTAGGCCTAAATTTATCGGGGCAGGAAAATAATGTTAAAGCATTGAAGTCACAAGGCTAGCCAACTCTGTAGCTCCAGCCTTTTGGCCATTCACAAAAAATGTAGGCGTTGCATTCACACCCAATGCTCTGGCAGCATTCACATCTGTATTTACTCTATCTTCATAAATCGGATCTCCCAAACTCTCCCTGACTTCATCTCCATCTACACCCAACTCCTGAGCATAACCAACCAACACTTCTTCAATTTCATCACTCCCCACAACAGCCCAATCTTCTTGTCTATCAAACAACAAATCATGATATTCCCAAAACATTCCTTTATCGGCCATTACTTCACTCATTATCGATGCAATTCTTGCATGTTCGTGAATCTGTTCCAAAGGAAAATGTCTATAAACCACTCTCACACTACCTTCATTTTCACTCAGCACTTGTTGAACCAAAGGCTCACTGGCTTTACAAGCAGGACATTGAAAGTCGCTAAACTCAACAATAGTTACAGCCACCTCTTCCATCATTCCGCTCTCACTTGATTCACTACCCTCCACTTCCTCACCTTCCACCTCACTGCTCAAAGATGTCCTCACATTGTTTGCTTCACCCACTACCAAATTTTCATCAAAAACAGCTGGTGCGCTTTCCTGAGAAAACATCCATGCTACCCCAAAAACTAAAACCAACGTTCCCAAAATCACACCCGCTAATAACTTTATGTTTTGCATACCCCAAACTCTACCATGGCATTTTTTCTGATGCAAGAACAAAAACCAGACTAAAACCAAATTCCACCAGACAAACCAGGCATTACCTCAAGAAACATACACACTTTATCACCAATCCAACTTGACAACTTCGCTAAACTCTACAGAGCGAAGTTGTCATCCTGAGTGCTTCTGGCAGTATGTGAACTGCCAGAAAACCGAAGGATCTCTCTCCTCACAAAGGCCAAACTTTCTCACCAGTCTCCACATTTATCACCTCAATTGCAGCCGTAGGACAACTCTGAGCCGCCAACAACTTATCCTCATCGACATTCCCGTCTTGATCAACCACATCGGCAATCATTTCATTATTCATTTTAAAAGTCATCGCCGCCACAGCTACACAACTCGCCGCTCCGATACATTTACCATTCACCACTTTTACTTGGTACTTAGTCTTGTTTGGTTTATCATCAGATCCTTTACTATACATATCCCTCCATTAGCATTAATTCGATATCTGTTTGGAATTAACTAGAATATTTAATAAAACTTTTCAAAATGAACCTTACCATCCTCCACACCTTTTTCTTTCAATATCTCTCTTACCTCTTCAATCATCTCTCTATTTCCACAGATATAAAACCCCGTTTTAGAAAAATCTCTTGGATGATTTCTTAAACAATCACTAACTCTACCATCACACAATTTCCACTCAGGTAAAGGAGGTCTAGACAAAGTAATATCAATATCAAAATTATCAAACTCCACCGCCATCTCTCTAAAATCATTCTCCCAAAACATATCTTCAACATACCTCAACCCCCAATGAAGTTTCATCGGTCTAGTATCTTCTCTGTTTTCCAGCAAATCCAAAATCATGCTACGAATTGGAGAAATCCCTGAACCACTGGCCACAAATACCAAACTTTCTTCTCCATTATCCTCTGCCAAAACAAACTCTCCCACTGGTGCTCTAAACTCCACGTCATCACCTGGATTCAACTGATTCAAATAACCACTTCCAGTTCCCCCAGGCGTTATATCAACCAACAACTCTACAGCATGATCCATCGACGGCGAACTCGTAATCGAATAATGTTTTTTTTGATCAATCCCTGGAACACTCAACAAAATATACTGTCCAGCTCTAAACTCAATCCGATGTGGCTGCATCAACTCCAACTTCAACAAACAAAATTTGGTGTTAAAAATTTTTTTGTCAGAAACTTTAGCCTTATATAACTCCATATATTCCTTTATTCTCTAATTCCTAAATTCTTATCTCACCCTGCCTCAACACCTCTATCTTACCACCCAATACTTCTACCACAGTCGAAGACACTCCACCACCCACGTCTCCATCAACCACCAAATCAATATTTTTCAACCAATCTTTATCAACTTCTGCCAAGGACCTAGGTGCAAAGCCACCAGCAATATTTGCCGAACTAGCCACAATCCCTTCTCCCAATTCCTCAATCACATCCAAAACAAACTCTTGCTTTGGCACCCTCAATCCCACCGTTTCTCTCCCAGCTCTCACTTGTTCAGGCACAACTCTTTCTTTTACAGGCAGCACCAACGTTAATCCACCTGGCCAAAATTCCTCTGCCAATTCTTTTGCCCTCGGACTAAATTCTCCATACCTCTGCGCCATCTCCAAACTTCCCACAAGAACCTGACTCGGTTTTGATTCTTCCCGACCTTTAACCTCATAAAATTTTCTAACTCCCTCACCACTCGATATCAGCGCCCCCACACCCCATACAGTCTCGGTCGGAAACACCACCACCCCCCCACCTCTCAACACTTCAACTACTTTAGTTTTAACTTTTATCATTTTGCACTTTCTTTCAAGGCGGGTGGCACGAGCTAGGGGATCCCCAAAAAGTCCCAGCAGCAAAGCGATGCACTTTTTGGGGAAAAGCGAGTGACAGGACCCGCCACCGGCCATAAATGTTAACTGTTTTCTATCTCCTCAACTAACCTTCCCAACGCCTTCAAAGGCAACTCCACACACTTCTCTCTTGCAGCACCCACTTCAACTCCCAGCAACTCATCCAATCTCTTCCTATCAATCTTCTTCACTTTATCCAACTCTCCCAACTTCTTAGCTTCTTCCACCAACAAACTACTCGCCGCCACACTCATCGCACACCCAATCCCCTTAAATCGCATATCAACAATCTTTAATCTTGAATCTTGAATCTTAAATCTCGCACTCATTTCCACCATATCCCCACAACTCGCATTACTCTCTCTCACAGTTACGTCAGCATCTTCCAAGTCTCCAAAATTCCTTGGGTTCTTATAATGATCAACTATATTTTCTTTATAAATATCATCCATAAACACACATCCTTTATTTCTTTTTTATTTTCGGGTGACAATCTTAGAGGGACTCCCAAAAAGTACAGCAGCTTGTCGATGCACTTTTTGGGAGAAAAGATTGGCAGGACCCGAAAATAAACACTCTCCCAATCTATCACTTTAGGTCAAGTTGTAAAAATTTTTGCAACTTGACCTAACCCCTCCACCAATCTATCAATATCATCTTTCGAATTCTAAACCCCAAAACTAGCCCTCGTCGTCGCCACCCACCCAAACTTCTCATGAAGCGGCATCGTACAATGATGCCCACTTCGAACCGCTATCCCTTCTCCATCCAACACTTGAGCCACATCATGTGCATGAACCCTCTCGTAAACAAACGCTACAGACCCCAACCTCTTCGAAGCCTCCATCGGCCCAACGATTCTTAAGCCACTTAAGTTACTTAGGACACTTAAGGCTTGCGTCACCAACTCCCTTCCATGCCTATCCACTTCCTCCATCCCAATCTTATCCAAATACTCACAAGCAGCTGCTAGTCCCACCGCTCCAGCCACATTCGGTGTCCCTGCATCATATCGATCAGGTAACTCACCATAAACACTCCCTTCCAAATGCACTTCACTAATCATCCCTCCTCCAAACATAAACGGAGACATCTCTTTTAGCACCTCTTCTTTAACCAACAACCCACCAATCCCCATCGGCCCATACATCTTGTGCCCACTAAACCCCAAAAAGTCCACATCCATTTTCCCAAAATCTATCTTCTTATGAGGTGCCATCTGCGCCCCATCTAACAAAATCTTACACCCTTTAGCATACGCTCGAACCAATCCAACAGCTTTCTCCACATCCAACTCTGCTCCAGTCGCATTACTCACCCCACTCAAGGCTACTAGTTTCACTTCATCACCCAACTTCTCAAGCAATGCCTCCAAATGCTCCATATCAATCGCTCCATCTTCACCCACATCCACAAAAGTCAATCCCGCTCCACTAGCTCTTGCCGCTTCCTGCCAAGTTACCAAATCACTATGATGCTCCAATTCACTTGTCACTATTACATCCCCTTCCTTTAACACATTCCTCGCCCACGTATAAGCCACCAAATTTATCGCCTCAGTCGTATTCCTCACAAAAATCAATTCATTCTCGCCTGCCCCAAAAAACTCCGCCACTTTCTTTCTAGCATCATGATACATCCTTGTACTCTCATCTCCCAACACATGAAT
>CBDUQH010000075.1:0-6293 GCA_965369335.1 uncultured bacterium | reverse complement strand
TTGTATTGGGAAAGTATTCAATGAAGAGATGTTTGGTAATTTGAGAAAAGTAGTTTGATAAGTGGGCTAGCGGGATGTTGTTGGCAATGTGAAGGAGATGAACTAGAGCCAGGGCTAGAGTTAAGTCGGCTGGGCCTCTAGCAGTTAGTGAATACCTTTCCTGATTTGCAAAGCCAAGGTTTGGAGTAGGATTGGTAAGATCTAAGTTTAAAGGAAGGATGTTTTGGGGTGATTTTTTGAGTTTTTGGTAGTTGAGTTCGGTTGCTAGAGGATCGTTGTCGAAGGCGATAACTTTGTTATTTTTTGAGGCAATGAGACGGCTATAGCGTCCAGTGTTGGCACCAAGATCCCAGGTGGTTTTTGGGTTGATTTTTTTTGCTAGTTGTTTAACGATTTTTTGTTTATGAGATGTGGCTTTGGAAGTGTAGTTATTGTGTTGATAGTAGTGGCTCCAAAGGCTTCGTTGCTGTTTTAAGTGCAACTGATTTGTCGCTGATTGGAGGCTGATGATAAGGGCATATAAGGACTGCTTTGAGTATTTATTGGGGAGTGAAATGCTTTTTAGTGATAGTTTTTGTTGACTGAGTGAATGGAGATGGATATGGATGAGAAGTGAAGGATTTAGGAAAGTAGTTTTGGGTAAAGTGTTTGAGGCAATGTGGAGTGGAATACCATCGAGAGAAGTTTGGAATAGTTGAAGTAGATTGGGGTGGACACGAGCCATTAGAGCAAGAGGGGCTAAAAAATGTTGGCAAAACTGTCTATAGGCAATCCAAGGTTGATTGGGCTGGTAGATTTCGAAAGAAAGAGTGTCAATAAAAATTGGTTTGGAGTTGATAAATTGGACGTTAAAAGCGGAGGCATCTTTTAAGATCATGTTGTGATCCAAAGCAATTTTGAAAATTTTTAAAGTCAGCAAAGCTGCGTCTTTGAGCTGTGAAAAGCTCCATTCCCATGGATAACTTATAAATGGTGTGAGTTGGGGTTTGATTACTTGGTAGCAAGTAGATTTTTGGGGTGATGGTTGATTTGATTTTTGGTGTGAAACGATTAAGTTTAGGTTGGAGAGATGGCGGTAGAGCTTGGAGTTAATGAATGTGTCAAAGTGGGGTTTGTATGGTTTGTTTACTTGACGATATATTTGTTGGTTGTGGTAAAAAACAAAGCCACTTGGATCCCTAAATGAGGATTTTTCTATGCTAAAGGTCTGTTTGATTTTGGTCATCAGATACGTCTTTTTTGTTGAACAAGCTGGTCAATTTCTTCCAGTAGATTTTGACGGTAAAGGCGCTGGTCAAAAATAGTCCGAGGATTAGTTGAAAAATGTAACTACCACTACCAGGGTCAAGATAAGCTTGGGCTTGGTCAGGATTTGCGAGAACAATAGTGATGGTAATAAACAAGATTGTTAGGTGTTTCATAAACAAGTCATCCTATCATAATTACTTATCGGGAAATAATTCAAATGTTGCAGGAGGTATGGGCTGATTAGGGCTTATTTTATGAATCAGTCCTTGGCTTGACTGATTTAGTTGAGGGATAGATTGGGATTGTTGAGTTAGGTTGAGAAGTAGTGTCGCGTTTCCCTTATTGGTGCTAACCTCTGCGATTAAGAGATTGTCTTTGGCATGGATATTGGTTATCTGAGGTTGAAGCTGTTTTTTTAGTTGTAAGAGCCTTTGGAAAGTTGGCGGTAGGGTGTTGATTTCAAGTGCACTTGAAATCAACTCTTGGTAAAAATGGTGAGCGAGTCGATGATGGTGTCCGTTTAAAACACCGTTGTAGATAAATGGAATACCTGGAAGAAAAAGAGTTAAAGCAAATAGTGCTGAAAAGTAATCGGTTGCTTCAGCTGGGAGAGAGTCATCGTGGTTGGAGAGGTAGTTGATGGTTTGTGAAGGTGAAAAAATTTGTTGCGAGTGGTTTAAATGAGCTGTTAGGTGTGAGAGTGGTTGGTGTGATTTAAAATGTTGTGATAGGTTTCGATAGAGAGGCTCGTGGTAGATAGCGTTGAAGCCGGCGTGGAGCAGATCAGTTAATGGTGATAGATCAAAAAGGTCAGGAGTGTAGGCTTCGGCAATGAAGATGAAGTCAGGATAGTTTTGCCTAATTAGTTGAGTTGCTTGGCTCCAAAAATCGTTTGGGATTAGGTGTGCCATGTCACATCTAACTCCGTTGACACCCCAACCAGCAAGGGTTTGAATGACTTGTATCATCTGATTTTTTAAGTCAGGGTTTTGATAGTTAAGTTTGCAAACATCTCCACTAAACTCATAGACTAGGTTGCCGTCATGGTAGTGATAATAATCAGGATTGGTTTTGATCCATGGGTGAACTGTTGCTGTGTGATTGGGCACAAAGTCTATGATTATTTTGAACCCTTGAGATTGGAGTTTTTGTGTTAGTTGTCTAAACTGTTTGAGTGTTCCGAGTTGAGGATTGATTGCGGTGTGGTTTGTGATAGCGAATGGAGAAGGAAGTCGGTGTGGAGTTTGGCTGATATCTTGGCCCTCTTCTTGGTTGACGATGATTGGACCTGAATTGTCGAAAATGCCTAGAAAATATAGAGTATCAATGTTGTGTTCGAGCAAATGAAAAAGGTTGAGGTCTGAAAGCTTGGTAAATACTTGCTTGGGATGGGTAATTAGACTGGCTGATTGCCAACGTCCAGTGAAAATTTGATAGATAATGTTGGATGTAGTGGGATTTGGTTTCATGGATAGTAATATGGCTATTGAGTTAAAAAGATATGATTTGATTGTTTGGTCTGTTTTAGTTATTATGGCTTAGCTTATTTAGATGTTGCTAGTCTCAAAATATGGCTTTAAAACGAAAAAAATTGGGTTTGGATAATAAATGGGTTTGGGCTGGATTAGTGTTTGCTGGGTTTTTGGTAGTTTTTGGTAGTTTTGTGCCAGATTTACCAAGTGGTTATGACAGATCAGATGAGTTTTTGTTAAGTGGTTTTTCAGGTGGATTGATGAGGTCTCCTGGATATCCACTCTATACAATTTTGCTGAGGTTAGTAGTACATTTTCTTTTTGCTGGGCAAAGTGTGGCTTTTGCTGGTAATTTATTGTCAGCTCTATTGGGTAGCTTGGGACTGAGTGTTTTGTTTTTGGCGCTTTGGGACTTGTATGAATTCCAAATAAAAGAAGATAAAAGAAATTTTTTTTTATGGAGCAAAGGAGTGGAGAGGATTGTTCTTGGTTTAGTAAGTGTTGGCTTGCTTGGGTTTAGTGGGACTTATTTGATTAACTCTTTGGTAGCTGAGAGGTATATTCTAAGTAGTTTGTTGAGCTCGGTCTCTGTTTGGTGTGCGGTTAATCTTTTTTACCAAAAAAGCCTAAAGACTTGGCGAGTTTGGTTTTGGTGTCTAGCAGGGGTAGTGGGGATTGGTATATCTCATCAATGGTTATTTGTAATGTATTTGGGCGTGTTGGGTTGGATGTACTATCAAAAAATGAACAGTCTTAAGCTGAATGATTTGATGGTTGGGTTGTTTTTGTTGGGCTTGGGAATATTTTTACCATATTTGGTGTTGTGGCAAACTGTTGATAAAACTGTAGCTTTTTCTTGGAGACTTGGTGAAGGACTGGAGGACTTGGTCGAGTTTGTGAGGATAAGTTATCTAGGAGATGGGATCGCTCGAGCAGATAGTTTGAGCGAAATTATAAGCGCTGTGAATCTGAGTGTGGTGTTAAGGATAGCCTTGAAAGTGTTTGAAAATTGGGCATCTACAATAGGATATTGGATCTTTTTACCTTTGTTGATGAGTTTAGTTAATTACTATACTGAGGTAAAACGTGGGCTGATAAATTTATTCGGAGTTTGGTTGTTAGTTTTAGTCTCAGGAATCGTAGTAGTTTTAAAGCAACCTGAAAATCCAAGTGACTTTTCGGTCTTTGTACAACAATTTTTACCGGTTTTAAGTTTGTTGATTGTTTTTATTTGGATAGGATTATGGGAACTGACAAAGAGGTTTGGGGCTGCTTTTAGTGTGTTGTTTGAAAAGAAAAAAGTAAATACCGGTTTGATGATAGTGATGTTGATGGGTGTGTTTGTGTCTGGCTTAAAGCTAAATGATTTGAAAAATTATTCGTTCGATACTGTAAGTACTTTGAAACAGAAAATGATTGACGAAGTTGAAAAAGACGCTATTATAGGTTGTTTTAGTGATAGGTCATGTGCGGCTTTGGCTTATCAGCAACAAGTTTTGGGGAAGAGAACTGATGTGAGTATTTTTCCTTATTATTTTATTGATGAGAATGTAAATCTGACTGATAATGATTTGGAAGGATTTGACTATAACCAGTTCCCCTATTTAATGTTTGACGTAATTACTTGGAATATTAAAGAGAGACCAATTTATGTGGTGGATTTGTTTGGAGAGTACCATGATTTTCTGGGTTTTGATTTTGGTTTTATCTTTTATGTACCAAGAGGTAATTATGGAAAACTGGTGCAAAAAATGCCAGAGTCTTTAGATGAGATTGAGTATGAAGTATCTAACGATTTGGTAAGTGATAAGGTGCCTAAATGGGATTTGATGGCGGCTACAATTCACTCAGAAGTGGCTGCAGAGCATAATTACAATGCTTTTATATACAGGAAAATTGGTGATAGAGAGTTGGCAGTAGATGAGGCAAATTTAGCCTCAAACTTGTCTCATGATTTGAGTCAGTATGAAGCTGATTCGGCTTTGGCTTTGCGAGAGGTGTTGGAGTATATAAGACCTAGTGATTATTATGAACTTGGTTCTAGTGTGAGGAGTGTTGACTATATATTGGAACAAATACCTAATTTAGTTGAAGTAGGCCTACCTGGCAGAGCTTTAACTGTGGCGAAAGGGGCAGTAGTGATAGATGCTAGAAGTGTGGAAGCTAGAACTGTGTGGGCAGATTTACTGGCAGAACATAATGCAAGTGAGTCTGCAAAAATTGAGTATGAGAATATTTTGAAACTAGACGATGAAAATGAACATGCTGTTAATCAACTAAGACTTTTGGAGTCACAAGGTTATTAACAGGTTGTAGTGAGACTAGATTTCTGGTGTGGTGTCCGAGATAGTGATTTCTTGGTATTTGCTAAGGACTTCATCTTTGCTACCGTTGAATGTAGTAATCCAAAGCCTGTTAAATTGTTGGGGAGTTAGACGAAGTGTTTCTTCAAGAAGTAAGTGTTTATCATACCAAGCAAAAAATTTAGGGCGATGGAGGTCTTGAGCAACTTCATAAGGTAACCTTGCAACTTCTGTTCTTTCGGCAATGCTGATTATGTGCCATGTTTTTTTTGAGGTTTCTAAATAAATAAGGTCGTCGTAGAGTTGTAAATTGATTATATTTTCTTCTACAGGTAACTTGTAAAATTCTTGTTTCTGATTGGGGTTGGATGTAGGGATGAAGGACACTTGGTTTTGGTTTTCTATTAAGACTACTCCAGTTGAGTCAGGCAACCATTCGACCATATTGCGTTTATTGAGAGCTGTTTGGGTTTGAAAATGAACGGGTTCGGCTAGTTGTGACGAAGTAATCATATATTCTGGGAAGTCTTGAGTTTGACCAAAACCTGAAACAAAAATGAAAGTGGCACCGTTGGGGGCAATTCTAAAAAAGTTACCAAAAGGATCTGGTATTGAGTTACTGGTAGTTTGGTTATTTTCAAGATCTATGGTGATAAAATCCTTGCCCTTATTGTCGATAAAACTAATTTTTTCTTGGCCTTTGTGAAATTCGAAATAAGGATATTGGTTTAACCAATCGCTGGGTTGATGGAGAATTTGTGAAGATTTTGTGCTGAGATTAACTTTGATGAAGCCTTTTTGAGGGGAGTACCAGATAATGTTGTTTTTTTTCGGACTAACTTTGATATCAAACAACTCCTGTCCAATAGGTGATTCTCCTTCATCCAATTTATACACGGGAGCAGAAATCGAGTTGAGAGGATCAACAAGAGTTATTTGATTTTGTTGAATTACTGCTATTAGGTGCTCGGCTTTGAGTACGTCTTCTATTGTTGCAGCGGAAGATTGACTTGTTTCAGTTTGAGGACTTTGTTGGTAGAAGTTTTGAACTAATGAACAAGCTGATAAGTTAAATGTTAGGAAAAGTAGGAGTGGGAAAAGAAAAACCTGACTTTTGATTTGGTTTTTTTCGGAAGGATAGGTAATGGTAAGGCTATTGTGTTTGTTCACAATTCTTTGCCTCAAATGAGATATAAATGTTTGTAGAAGTTTGATTACTAATTTATCTGTTTGAATTATTAAGATCTATTTTACCTTATTTGTCTAGTAC
>CBDUQH010000074.1:0-6320 GCA_965369335.1 uncultured bacterium | reverse complement strand
GAGTGACACCAGGCGAGGGAGAGACTGTGGGTGAAGGTGTGGGTGAAGCAGTAGAGGAAGAAGATATGGTTAGGTCGTAGTTGGGTGAGGTGCCTCCAGTAAGAGTGGTACCAATAAAGTAATACTGTGTGTTGGAGAAAGTTAGGCTGGTGGATCCTGCTTGAGTCGGACTGAAGCGAATGGTTGCAATTAGGTTGCCAGTGGCATCAGCTGAAGCATAACCAGGATTACTAAAACCACAAGAGAGGACAACTTTGTTACTGGTGTAGAAGTATGGTGCGTTGGTGGACCCATAGCCTAATGCTGGGTCTGCGGGGGCCCAAAATGAACACCTTGAGTTTAAGATGCTGATTGAAGATCCGGTGAGGTATGAATTGTCAAAATTAAGAATTGCTTGAGTGGCAGTGACTGTTTCTGAATCTGTTACCAGGTATACCTGGAGTTGTTTTGTTATACCAACGGTGGCTGTGGCAGGTGAAGTGATGATATAGAAATATGGATTTCCAGCATATGTCACTGCTGGGTTGATGAAGGTAAAAAGTAAAGAGAGAGTTACAATTGTAAGTTTTTTGGCAAAGCTTCTCATGCAGAAATATGATAACTAAAGAGTAGATAAAATGCTGATTGGAGTGGTGGGGTATTCTGAAAGGATGTTGGTGCCTTTACCGTTACTAAGTAATATTTTGCTTCTAGGGTCCGTGATGATATTGGTGACACCAACGTTTTTGGATATAAATTCGAGATCAATTATTGTGTTCTTTCCTGAAACTCCAGGATGTGGGCTCCCGCAGGCAATAGAAATGGTACCTAGATTAGGGTCAAATTTCTTCTCAGGATAAAATTGACAAAATGATTGGGTTGTATCGAGGTCTAAAAGCTCAAGTTTCTGTGGGTCGTATTTTAAATAGACACCGACAACGTTAACGTTTTGTTTGGCGGTATCGATCTCTACTGAAACTTTGAAAGATTTGTTGATGTTGACTCTTTCAGGAGCGTTTATAGCCAAAACTCCTGGCTTGGCACCGGTAAAAATATTGGTTATTTTAGGAGGGTCTTGGCTGAATTTGATGTAGGCAAATACTAAAAGGAGTGTTAGTAAACTGCCGATTAGTCGTACTTGTAGAGGAATATAAAATTTCATGTTTGTGTGCTTATGTTTCTATCTGTACTATTTAAGCACACTCGAGTATTTGATGAAAGAAGCGAGGATCAATAGAGGTTTAGTGTATTGAGCATTTTATCAACCATTTGCATATCGTTTTCATTAAAACCAGGGCTGGAAACTGGATATGAGACGTCAACAATTTTATCTCTTACTTTTAAAAGATAACGGTTATTAGCAAATTCACCTGGTTCTTGATTTTCTAAGAGCAGAGCTGGTTGATTACGAAAAGTTGTTTCGGTGGCATTGTACGTTTTGTAGTTGGCTTTGTTTTGTTCCCAATATTCTTCAACTTCTAAAGGAACAGCTATTTTTTGTACTTTGAGTAGGTAGCTATCTTTTCGAAGAAAAGTAATACTGGCTTCTGAGTGCAGTCTTTCGGTTAAGCCATGTGGATATTGAACATTCATGCCAAATTGCTGCTCTTCGAAGAGTTGCCAATCAATATCGTCAAAAGGAGTATCGGCGTGTTTGTCGACGCCCTCGTTGACTTTTGATTTTGCTGAAGGGAGTTCGCCACTCATTTGAATACCTTGAACTTGCCCTTCTAAGACGTCGTCAACTAGTTTTTGATCTATTTTGGGTTTTGAGGTAATTTTAAAGGAAGCCAGACCACTTAAGCTTAGAATAGCAATTACTGCTGCTCCTGTGATTAAAAGTTTTTTTTCTTTAAGTTTAGCTTTGGTCTTTTTTTTTTGGTCTTGTGGTGGTTGTGCTGACTCTTTTTCCTCTGTTGGAGGCACTGGATTTGAAGTTTGTGTCTGATCAACTGCAGGTGGTTGTTCTTCTATTTTGGGTGGGGAGTTTGGAGTTGGTGGAGTATTATCGGCAGAAACTACAGGAGGAGATTGAGTAAGGTTGAAATTTTTGGGTTGATGAGCACCAGCAATTTGATCGGCAAGAATAGGCTGAGGTAGGTCGGGAATATCACTATCAGCAAGATCTTTTATTGATTGGACGGCTTCTCTTAGATCTTTGGAAAGTGAAAAGAATTTGTTTTCTTGAACTGGTTGAGTCCTATGTAGTTCAGACTTAAGGTTCTTGATGGTCTTTTTAAAAGTATCTCTTTCTTTCTCAAAATCTGCCTTTACAAGATCAAGTTGGTGTTTAAGTTTGGCATTTTCTCTTTTTACATAGTTAATCTGCTCATCAATCATTTGGGTTTTTTCGTCTTCAGTATTTATTCCGTCGAATTTTTCTGGATCCTGAGGTTGAGGAGCAGCCTCGATTACATCTTCAGATTGTGTATCTTGTGAAACCTGGGGAGTGTTTGATTGCTCAATTTTGGGTTCTTCTGCTTCGTGTGGAGAGGCTTCTAAGTGGCTGATTTTTGCTTTGGCTTGTTCAATAAGTTTTTTTAACTCATCCACTTCAGTTTGCATTGAAGCGGGTTGTGAGGGGGTTTGTGCTGGTGTATCGTTGTTGAAATCAGACTGAGGTTGAGTCAATTCTTGTTGAGTTTGAACATCTTGAGGCTGTGTACTTTTTTGAACTTGTTGGCTTAAGTCTGCAGGTTGTTCATCTGATATTTGGGCGGGGGAGGGATTAGTTGAGGGTTTGTAGTCTGAGCTAAAAATGCTTGATTGTGGATCTGATGGTGAAGAGGATTTGGGTTCAATTGGAAAAACTTCTTGTTTGGGTTTTGAATTAGATGAAAGGCTTATCCCAACGGATTTTTTGGTATTGTTTGAGGAAGAAAACCTTTTACTAGTGGTTCTTTTGAAAAATCTTTTATTAGTGGATTTTTTGGCTGGCATGTGTTTTTGTGGTAAGAGAATATATCCTGGGCTAGAATAGCCCGTGTTTTAAGACTAACAAGTTTTAGAGACATTATCAATCACTTGTAATAAAGAAAATGAAATTTGCTTTGTTGGTAGTTAATGACAATAGAGTGGATGAAGTTGTTGGTTTTTTTAATCAACTGAGCAAAATACACAAAGAGAATAAAATAATGTTTGAAGTTTACTTACTCGAGAATGGTTGCAGTCCTGATCAACAGTTTAAAGGGCTATTGAGAGAATATGCCTTTCCAATTGTTTACTCTAAAAGCAATGAGTTGCTTACGTTTGCTTCGGCTTATTCGCTTTTATTCTCAAGAGCTACTATGGGTAGGTGTGATTTGGTCTTGGTGCTAAAAGAAGTAACTAAGGTAGATTTGGAAGAGCTTGTAAAAGTTGGCCGATTTTTTGAAAGTAATCAAGATACTGTAATAGTTGGTCTTGGAAGTAATAAAGTAGGAGAAATGGGAGTATTTGAATGGTATTGGATGAGCAAAAAGGTAGTAAAAAAATCGAATGATATTCAAGAAATTGACTGGTGTGAAGGAGTATGGGCTATAAGGATAGATTTTGTAAAGAAGCACCGTGAACTGAGTCGGAGTTATTATCGTGGATTTGAAACCATAGAATATTTTTACAAGGTTAGAAGAGGAGGAGGGAAAATAGTGGCATGGAAAAAGCCAGTTGTAGAATTGGGAGAAGTTAGAGTGAGCCCTTTAAGGGCATATTTTGATGCTAGAAATTATTATTTGTTTATTCATCGTAATTTATTTGGATGGAGACGAGTGTGGGGATTGGTAGTACTGACTTGTTTTAGGATGCCAGTTGAATTGATACAGGTTAGAAATAGAGACGATTGGCAAAAAGTTGTTGGTGGATGGATTGATGGGCTAAAGTTGTTTGGTTATTAAGTACCCCAGTAGTACATCATGATAGAGAAGTCGATTAGATCTACAACACCGTCTGAGTTCATGTCTGCAGTAGCATCGGCAGTGCCCCAATAGTACATGAGGATGGAAAAGTCAGTTAAGTTGATGATGTCGTCACAGTTTAAGTCACCTTCGTCTATATCACCACAAGGTGTTCCGCTGCTACTTGAATCGGTAGTGACTGTAAAGATTAAGGAAGGACTGGTAAGACTTTGAAGGCCTCCCCCAGTTTGAGCTAGCGAGTAGATTCTGTAGTCTCCCGGATTGTAATTTGAAGTGTCGTCAATAGTATAGGTCCAAGCTCCGGCTGCTGATGCACTTGCTGTGTATGTTCTGAGTGGAGTATCAGTAAAAACGGTTACAGTAGTACCAGGGTAAGCCGATCCAGTGGCGTATAAGTCTTCCCCTTGTAGGATTGAAGTACTGCTTATTTGCATGGTAGGAGACAGTAGAAGGTTGGAGACTGTAGTGGTTTGATAGACTGGAGCATTTACGGTTACGGTTTGAATAGCGGTACTTCTATTGTCGGTGTCGATACCATAGAGGTTGACAGTCTGGCTTCCAGGGGTTAAAGCAGGAAATATTTTATTGAAATAACCTATGCCGTTTGCAACATCAGTTCCTTGAGTACTACCTCCAGATGTAAAAATAATATATGTACCTGGAGCTGAAAAACCTTGTATTTCCAATCTAGCGGTGGGTTGGATAACTTCTGCACTAACGGTAACTGTCCCTGGGTTTAGGGTGGCAACACCTGTTCCGAAATTTTTGATTAAAGTTCCGGCTTGGTCTTGGGTGATAGATACTGAAAAGTCGAAGTCATCAGTAGATACTGGGTTGATGGCAGTGATTCCAGAGATTGTTAAGGTTGTCCCTGGTAGCACTGTAACCCCAGTAATTTGGGCAGTGGTGCCATCTACGGAGTAGACCGGCGTGCCTGTGTAGCTGCCAATGAGTAAGAGCGGTACAGTTACATTGGAAAAATTGTCTAAGTTGACGTTTATGTAGTCTGTGGGCCCGACTTGTAATGAACTGTTGGGGATGATAAAGCCAACCTCGTGCTGAGCCATAACAGAAGCAGTATCAGTGTTTACAACGTCAGTAACTTGAAAAAGGGCACCAGATTGAGCAGAAGTTTTTTGAGGATGAACAAAAACAACGAAGACAAAGGTTAGTAAGGCTAGCTTTTTGATTGCAGGGCAGTGTTTCATGAGTCCGCAAGTAAGAAATGTTACGCGAGTAGATTCTATATGTCATTTCACTAGCCACTGTGTCTTTAGTGGAAAAGATGTCTATTTACCTGTGGCAATGATTTTAAGTGCTTTTAAGAGACGGCTGCGGCCACTTATTATTGAGAGTAAGAAAACTAAGCCAGCTACAAGCCCTACAGAAAGCAAGATTGCCATAACCGGAGAGAATACTGTAAATTTTACCGCTGAAGTCAGTGGTAGGCTTTGTTGTCCGTAGGTGGCAACAACTGTAGCGGTGTAGATTCCAAGTAGAGATTGTTTATCCCATTCGGTAGTCATTTTTCTAATAGCTCCAGGAAAGACATTGGCTCCGTCGAGTGGAATTTCTTCAACTTTTTTTCCAAATATATTTGTGATGACAATTGTTCCATTTGGCATTACGTGGGTGGTACCGTTGTTTTTAACCCTTAGATCAAAAGAAACAGGACCTTTCTGAGAGTAAGTTGGGGCTGAAAAACTTTCAATCTGGGCATCTTCTACTACGTTTCCTGAAACTCTTAAGAGAATAAGTGAGCCGACGCGATGTTGTACTGAAGTTACTCCTCCGACAGTCTCATCGCCACCAATTTGAAAAATGAGCGAAGCATAGTGTCCGCCAGGTTCAGCATCATTAGGTACTACTATAGAAAAAGGAAAAGTGATTTCTTCTTCTGGTTGTAGGAAGACATTTTTGCTACTTGGTTCTATCCAGTCTTTAAGGGAATAGTTTTGTTCGGTTTCGCCTTCTTCTAATACGACCTTACCTTCTTCACCGGCAGAGCTAAAGTCTTCTAACAAGACCGCAAAGGTGATTGGGTCTGTTGAATTATTGCGAAGGCGAATTGTTTCGGTGATAACATCACCTGGATTGGCGAAAAGTTCATACTTTGGAGGAATGAGGGTAAGACCTGCGTTACCTTGCGCGCGCACCTGGCTAGCTGGCAACGTACTTAGACCTATTAAAATGGCGGGTATGATAAAGAGTAGTTTGATATGTTTCATACTACTAAGGATGATTTATATTGTTATTATTTCAGACTTTTATTTTTTGTCAATCTGTAAGGTCTGGATTGATCTAGCTTTTTTGGCTTTTTGTGTATTTTTTTTGCTAAATTTGAGTAGTTTTTGTTCTCTTGAAGTAATGATGTGGGTGAATTAAAATTGTATCACGTAATATATAGTAATTGTGAGTATGCATATTAACTTAGTTTTAAAAAAAATT